>JALWLM010000101.1 GCA_027084145.1 Crocinitomicaceae bacterium
TCTCTTGACCTTTCCAATAGAATAAACCTATTTCATTATTGGCTAATTCAAAACTTTCATTTCCATAATAAAAACTTTCAGGCGACCCATTCGTTAGATAATCATTGTAAAGATTAAAGTATTTTATTTGAACATTTGAAATAAGATTTGATGTTGACGGTAAAGCTAAATTTATAAATTCAATTAAGCCGAAATTAACTTCGTTATTCTGATAAACATAATTAGGATTATCATCAAACCCTGTTATGTTCAATTTTATATAATGAAAATCTCCGCCGGTATCTGTAACAAATGTATAAGAATTGTATTTAAAAAAAGCCGAACGACCTTGAAAATCTTTTATATGAATTAAGGCATTAGGCAACAATATGTCTAATATTCTTTTGATTTCATTTCCGTCTATGTTTTTATAACTGACCCAAACTTCGAAAGGGCTTGTTTCATTTAGATTGTGACCTTCCCAAGAAAAATCTCCTTGTCCTATTGGTTGTCCGCCGTTTTCTTTTCGCATATTAAATCCTAATCCTGTAAACCTTCCGGCGTTGTTTACAACTTCTTTCAATACGGCATTATGATTTGTCGCTAATATTCCGCCAACCGGAGCGTTCGGATTTATAGCGTTGTCGATATTTGCTAATAGATTTAAGAGATTATTTGACATTGTAAAATATTTTATTCATATTTATTTTCATATCTGCTTTCATATTTCCCTTGTTCTTGATTATCCGGTAAACATCCCAATCTTGCAGACACTTTATATTCTTTACCGGCGTTTAACTTTTCATTATCGATCAAACTTAACCTTATTAGATGTTAATTGCTCAATCTTTAACCGGCTTTCATTAGGCAAAGTTAATAAAATATTATTATTGTAGTTATCGAATACAGAACTAATCTCGTAATATTCTTTTTCGCCTGCGCCGTCTTTAACTTCTAATCCTACAATTCCGTATATTTCATTAGCGTTTAAATCGCCTGCTAAATTCGTTAATGTAACTTCAATTTTTGTCGGCTCATCTAATAATAAGTTGCCGATTCTGTGATTTGTATTCGGGTCTAAATCACCGTTTATATTGGTATTGTCTGAATATCTAAAAAAATCATATTTTACATCAATTTTTTCGTTTTCATCATATCCGTTAAACTTTATTTCAAACTCGTTTAGATAAATATTTATGCCTTGATTTTCTTCGATTTCTAATTCTGTAAAGAAATAGAATTTATGCCCTGATGTTCTTAAATAATGCAACCAATCATTATTATAGCCGTTATGTTTGGCTGATTGGTCGAAAAACTCAATAGGCACGTTTTCTCTTTTTATCCAATCTTCCCAGCGTATTTTCGTTGCAAAATAACCCTTATACTTAACGATATTATTTTGAACGCTATCAACACCCAACTTTATAAAGTTCTTTAAATCGCTTGCTTGAAACTTAAATTGTCGGCTTTCGTTCAAGTCAATTATTTGCGTGCCTGTTTGGTCGATAGGATAATTCGTTAAATCGAAATTAAAATTTTCTAATTTGTAAATTAATCCTGTATTTACATTCTTTACATAATAGCCATAAGAAACAGATTTTAATTTCTTTTGAGTTTTATCTAAATCGAATTTTATTCTCGTTACCAAATCATCTTCGACAAAACCTTTATAAGTATTTACACCTGAATCAGATTCGGTTTTATAGTGTTCCAAAAATTCCGCTTGCATATTAGGATATTCTCCAACCGGCTGCACATACTTATCGAATTGGTTAAAATCTAATAAAAAACTGACTCTATTTGAGTTATTTATAACGCTAATATCATCTCCTACATTTGCCCAAATGATATAATTTCTATCATCTTCCGTTTTTTGCGAAAACAAGTCTTTAAATTCTTGTGTTGGTATTAGCTTGATAGAAATCTCGATTTGATGTTGTCCTGTTGCCTTTGATATGTAATTATCAACCGCCATTATATCAACTCTCTCATTATTTTTTCCATTACCTTGATATAAAGTATTTCCAACATTTTCTCCTAAATTAAAAGCCGTATCAATAGCATTAGCCTGATATTCTTTACCGGTATTTATAAATAAATTTTGTAAAAAGTTTTCTTGTTTGTGCTTATATTCGCTTTCGCTTAAAGGTATATAAGCAAAACCAACGCCAATCTTTATATTTTGATTTACGACATCAAACCCGCTTATTTTAGCTCTTAATATTGTAGGTTTAGTGTAATCGAGTGATGAAATTGCATTGCCTTGTTCGTCGTAATAATTCAACTCATCAATTACGAATTTATTCCTGAACCCATTGAAATTTTCATTGAACCACCCTGTATTCCCAAGTCGTTCTATTTCATTAAAATCTGATTTTATTGCTGTATTAGGATTGTTCCAAGTAGGAAGCGCTTCTATCTCGAATATATCAGTAATAGCGTTTACATTAGCAAAAAAATTAGGAATCGACATTGTTTCAAAATCTTTTAATTCGCTAAACATTGAGTTTAGCATAAAAGACACTAATATCTTATACTTGTTTGTTCCTCCTTGATTTAATACTTTTATTTCAGCATATTGAGTTTCCAACTTTACATAAAAGTCTGACGCATTATGAGTCAATCCATCAGTTAATTCATATTCAAACGCTAAACTTAAACTATCATTTTCAGCTATATCAACACCGATTGTTTGACTAAAATACTGAACTTGATTTAGTATGCTTTCTGTATTAATCCATTCCGACAAGATTATTTTCCTTTTAAAATTTAACGCATTACCGTTCTCGTATTGAAATAATACTAATCTTACTTTATCATTAGGATTTGATGTATGCGGCAAATCACCTCCTATTTCATAAATTTTGAATTGTGCTGATATATCAAAATACTTCAAATCTGATGAAGGAGCGTCTTTAAGAAATAAAGTTCTTTCATCTCCGTCTATGTATTGATTATTATGTTGGGAACTATACCAAGTTTCATAAGGAATATAATAAGATTGTTGCATCTTATATTCTGGCAATATGGCACTTATAACAGGCATTGATATTGATTTTGCTTTTCTTATTCCATTATCCGTCAGCATTGCACCTGCCGTATATGGTTTCAGCGTCATTGTAGAATAAGCCAAAGTTTTAATATCTGCTTCATATTGAGATGATGAAGGATTATTTCGCATTAATTTAACCGATTTTATCGCCATTCCTGACTGTTTGCCAACAGGTATCATATCTTGATACTGATTATAAGGAATATTGTTTAAATCGTTAAGTTTGAATTTTGATATTTCTCCGTCTATTATGCTATGTAAGCTATGACTTTGAATATTATTGTTATCAATAAGATTGTATTTGAAATTAATTCCTTGAATGTCTTTTAAAACTACAAATTTAACATTCGTGATTTTTTTATTTCCGTAATTTGCCGGTATTGTAGAAAATGGAGTAAAATCAATATCCGTATCTGTTTCTATAACATTGTCGTAAATATTAGTGATTATAAACTGAATTGTGTGTGCATCATATCCCCAGATTCCGTCGTTATTATCATCGTGTTCATATACCCAAGTAAGAGTCACTTCATCGCCTAAATCAAATCCGTAATCTTGCCATTTTTTTCCATTATTTAACTTAAATTTATTTTCATAATTATCGACAGTTACCGTATTTCCCATATCTGCAACAAAATCAATATCAACCTGAAATTCTAATTCAAGGTTAAACCATTCACCAATATTCCCTAATAACCAATTTGTTCGCTGTCTTAAACCGGTGCTGTCTGGTTCAAAAAATTGATTTGAGTATTTTCTATTTAGAATTTTTACGCTCATCTTTGAATATTTTTTCAAATTCTTTTATTTCAGCCTGTGCTTCTGATAATTTACCTGCTTTTGCTAAATTTATAGTCCTTTGCATAAGCCCCTGTATTTCTGATATTTTTGTTTTATCTTTATCAGGTGCATTTTTCAAAACGCCTGCCATAAGTTCATCAAGAACTTGTAATTTTTCTTGATATTCTTGTGTTTGCTTGTTTGCAAACTTAATCAAATCATCTAATTTATCGAATTGGTTAAACATATCTTAATTTCAGGTTATTTGTGTATTTTTTATTGATACGATAATCAATTACAGCAACTCTTTCTTCTGGTCTATATCTTAATTTATCAATAAATATTATGTTCCCTTCGCTGTCTGTTAATTTATTTTTATGTAAAAATAGTTTAAAATCATCTAAACTCATAGGTATTTTGTAATTTTTTACTTTGAAATATTGACCGTGTATTCCGTTTATTTCCGCAAATGAATTTATATAATGGTATTTATCCCAGAGTATTTTCGCATTTATAAAATCTCGTTGATTAATCGCTAATTTCCCGCCGTTCATCTTTATCATTTTATCGCTTGTCGTAAAATGGTTTGATAATAACAGGCTCCCAATATGATTATTAATGTTGTTTACTATATTAGTTCCTCCGCCAAATATACCTGTTAAAGTATCAACGAATACACCTACTTCTTTTGCAAACTTTTCTAAATCTGTAAAGCTTTTTTTTGCTGTTGCCAAAGAGAAAGGAATGTCTATTTCGGTTAAACCTTTGATATTGATATATTCTCTGTTTTGTATTACAACCGGCTCGGTTATAACTTGAAATATTCGCCCGTCTTGATTATCAAGTGTATTTCTATCCATTACATCGTAATCGAATTTAATAACATAATTTGATACTATTTCATCCGTATTCAAAGAAAATTCATTTAATAATCTATCTTGATTTTGAAAATATGCCGGTAAAGTGCTATTATTAATATCATCAAAATTATCCTTTCTTTCAAATACAAAAACATTATCAATTATACGATAATCAGCATTGAACATCTCTTTCATTACCCTAATTAAGTCGCCAAATGTATAAATAGAGCTGTCATTTGTTGGCACGCCTTTATCTGCCCCTTTTGTTTTCTTTGGCAAATTTACATAATCTAATTCAGGAATTGAACTTTGAAAAGTTAAACCAAGATGTTGACAAGCCAGCTCAAACATTCGCCGGTATGTCATTCCTTTATAATGACTTAATCCCGGGAATAATTGTTCAAATATCATTGTCATTAGCTTGACAATAGCGATAGTTATTGCGATAATATACGCTATGCGAGCAAGTGCTTTTAATACAACCAAGACCCAATCACCCAAATCCCAAGCCGTAACAACCACCGCCCCAACGCCAACGCCAACGCCTACAACCGGAGTCGAAGCATTCGCTATATCTGCGATAGTTTCTGCAAGTTTTGATATATTTTCTATCAATTCCTTCGTCATCATATACAAAGATAAACTCAATGTAATAACCTGCATTGTATCTGGTATGTAATTAATAATGTAAGGCACTTTCACAAAGTCGGCGTCTGTTATTATGCCTTTATTGTAAAGATACGAGAAACTAAAACTATCGGCGACATCGTTTAACCAATCATCGCCGTGCTTCCGTTTAAGATTTAATTTTATCTCTTCTTTTCCAAATATTATGTTTTCATCTGCTAAATCTAAATATCCTTCAAATTGATAAGCCGGATTTTGATTATCGCCTATTACTATTTTATAAGGTTCACCTTCAAAAACGCCGACGCCACCTGTTAAACCATTAAAAATCCTTTCTTGTAGATATTTATTAGCTTCCAAGACAAACGATAAATCTGTAACATTTAGAGATACGGATTCGGTTTTTTTGACCCAATCAATGACAATTTCTAAATCTTGCCAATTTCTCGGTTCTCCAAAATCATTTCCGTTTATGTAGTGTCTTATGCTTGTCATAATCTATCCTTGTTTATCTTGTATTGATTTCTTATAACCTTATTTCCTTTCGTTATTGTTTCCGTAAACTGCATTACACCATTTACAACTTCAACCAAATCAATAGTCTGCGTCTGGTTTGATTTTATGGCTTTTTTTACTTCCTTTAATTCTTTTATTACACCGGTTATATCAACGCTCGATTTCTCGTTAATAATTACAGCTTTATTTTGTTTAGTGAAGAAGTTTTGGTCAAGTATGCCAAGACGAGCCATTTCTTTAAACTTATAGAAATTATCAACCCCAATATTTTGAACTTCACGTCTTGATAAAAATCCTTCACCGCCCTCGTGATATGCTAAAATGCCTTTATTCATCTTGTGGCTACGTCCAAGTGTAATTCCCCTTGATGTTCGCACTTTTTCAACTCCGTCTATTCCTACAATACCACCTTCTCCGAAACTTGCTGTAATTGTTTCTAACATAGCGAAATCCCTTAATGCTTTAAGTATAGGATTCTTGTCTCCTTGATTTGCGTAATTTGTGTATGATGTATAAATCGCCTTGATTTTTTGTAATCGTTCGAGTTTCTTTTGTTGTTTTATTAATTCAGCTTCTTTTTTTGCCTTTTCTCGCTGTTCAAATGCCAAAGTATTAGAAAGCCCTTGCTCTGCTCTTCTTCGTTGCTCTTCTATTAGCTTATCTTGTTTTGCAATAGCTTTTTCCGTTGCTTGAATTGCTCGTGATAATTGATTTTCTACTTGTTCGGCAACTTGTGTCATTATTTCCTTGATGCCTTCTGCGAGTTTCTTCCAACTTTCTAATTTATCACGCTTTTGAACAACCCCAATTTCTGCGAGACGAGCTTTTATTTGTTCAACTTCTTTTTCGTGTTCTTTCCCGCCGTAATCCTTGTAAAGCTGTAACCGAGCTTCTAAATATTGTTTTTCAATTTTTAATAATTCTTTTGCTTTGTATTTCTCCCAATCTCTTTCATTCGGATAAAGTGAGATTTTTTGACCGAGCTTTGCCTTTTCTATCTCCATTTGATTTTCAAGGTCTTTTAGTTTAGCCCGCAATCTTAATTTATTCTCGAACTTTTGAAGTCTTTCGTGTTCTGCTTTGATTAGCTGTTCTTTTTTGGCTGTTTCTATTTGAGAATTTTTTTCAATCTCTTCAATTAATTTTTGCGAACGATAACGCTCTTTCCATATATCCTGCTCTACTTGATTACTCAATAATTCACGTTCTATCTGCAACCCCCTTTTTTTAAGTGCCAACCGCTTTAAACGATATTTTTCGGTTATTTTATTAATTTCAATTTCTTTCGTATCTTCCAACTTTTTCCGTAAATCTATCTCTAATTGACTGTTACCGGTTATTGCTTTTATTTCACGGTCAAATTTCCTGCGAGTTTGTTTCTTTTCTCTACTCTCTGCGTCCTTAATGCTCGCATCTGCTAAATCTTCTAAACGACGGCGAAGACCTTCTAAATATTTTTGACGTCTTTTATAAGCTTGTATTCGTTTTTTTGTTTCTGTTTTTATCGTTTTTGTTTTGTTATTTTCTGGTTTAATACCGATATTGGTTCTTCGAATAATTGCTATTTTTTTCTTTTTTTTTTTATTTTGGTTTTTTTTTTTATTT
>JALWLM010000102.1 GCA_027084145.1 Crocinitomicaceae bacterium
CTGCTCGTGTATTGAGAATAAGATCGAGCATGAAAGATATTGGTTCGTATGAAATAGCAGAAAAAGAAGCCATTATGAGGGAAGAAATCGATTCGATTTTGAATCCAAATAAAAAACAAATTGAAAAATGGTATCAAGCATTAGTGGAGAAAGGAAACGATCAGTATGCAGATTCAATTATTTTTGAAAATTCGGCAATTTACAATGAGTTGACATCAATTTTGTCAAACAACGATCCGGAGAAACAAATGAAATTTGACGAAGATCCCGAATTGATAAAAAAATATTATAAAAAGAAGGACTTCAATGAACAATTAAGAAAAGCAATTGATGAAGAGTATTTTGACTTTACATTGACAGGAACATCCATTGTAGCTTCAAATGGAACGAAGTACATGGTAATCAATTTGATGACAAGCCTATTGTTTGCTATAATCGCTATTGCTATATTAATGGCATTATTGTTCAAATCTTGGAAAATGGTACTCGTATCATTAGTTCCTAATTTTATCCCTCTTTTGTTCACTGCAGGAGTGATGGGTTGGTTTGGTATCCCTTTAAAACCATCAACATTGCTTGTGTTTAGTATAGCCTTTGGTATTTCCATTGATGACACGATACATTATTTGGCAAAATACAGACAGGAGTTAAAAAGACGACGTTGGAATTTAAAGGAATGTGTGATTATGGCAATTCGAGAAGCAGGATTAGGAATGTTTTATACATCAATTGTTCTTTTCTGCGGGTTTTCCGTCTTTACTTTTTCTCAATTTGGAGGAACACAAGCGTTAGGCCTTCTAATCTCATTGACATTAATTGTAGCCATGATTACTAATTTAGTATTACTCCCGTCTTTGCTTTTAACTTTAGAGAGAAGGTTAACAACAAAATCTTTTGAGGAACCTTATTTTGACGTATATTTAGAAGAGTCTAACCTTGATTGGGCAGACATTCCGATTAAAGAAGAAGACTCAAAATGAATTCTTAATTAAAAAAAGATATGAAAGGAATTATATTGGCAGGAGGGTCAGGAACCCGACTTCATCCTTTAACTTTATCAGTGAGTAAACAACTCATGCCGATTTATGATAAACCGATGATTTATTATCCTCTTTCAACCTTAATGAATGCAGGAATAAGAGAAATTTTGATTATATCAACACCTCATGACTTACCTAATTTTAAAAAATTATTAGGGGACGGTAGTCAATTAGGTTGTCGTTTTGAATATGCTGTACAACCTGAACCCAATGGTTTAGCTCAAGCGTTTGTTATTGGTGAAGAATTTATAGGACAAGACAAAGTAGCACTCATTTTGGGAGATAATATTTTCTATGGAATAGGAATGGGCAGATTACTTAAAGAAAACAACGATCCGGATGGAGGTGTTGTTTATGCTTATCATGTTTCTGATCCTGAACGTTATGGTGTCGTTGAATTTGATAAAAATAAAAAAGCTATTTCGATAGAAGAAAAACCGAAACACCCCAAGTCAAACTATGCTGTTCCGGGTCTTTATTTTTATGATAATTCGGTGATTGAAATAGCAAAAAACTTAAAACCTTCTGCCCGTGGAGAATATGAAATCACAGATGTCAATGCAGAATATTTACGAAGAGGAAAACTGAAAGTAGCGATTTTGGATAGGGGTACTGCCTGGCTGGATACGGGAACGTTTACTTCATTGATGCAAGCAGGACAATTTATCCAAGTGATAGAAGAGCGACAAGGTTTAAAAATAGGATGTATTGAAGAAGTTGCCTATGAGAATGGTTTTATAGATGAGAATCAATTGAGAAAAATAGCAGAACCACTTAAGAAAAGCGGGTATGGAAAATATCTTCTTAAATTAATAGAAGAGTAATGTTGGATTTACAATCGTATTCTAAATATATAGAAGAAGGTTTAACGAAGTTAAATATTCCGGAGACACCTTCAAGTCTTTATGATCCGATTCGGTATTTTCTTTCTATTGGGGGTAAACGAATACGTCCTGTATTGACATTGTTGGGGGCTGAACTTTTTGGTATTGAACGAGAAAAGGTTTTAAATCAAGCATTAGCGATAGAGGTGTTTCATAATTTCACGCTTGTTCATGATGACATCATGGATAAGGCGCCGATACGGAGAGGAAAAGAAACGGTACATAAAAAATGGAATGAAAATGTAGCAATCCTATCAGGAGATGTAATGATGATTCAATCTTATCAATTATTGATGAGTTTGGAAAAAAAAGATGTTCTTCCCGAATTATTACGTATTTTTAATCAAACAGCCATTGATGTTTGTGAAGGACAGCAATTGGACATGGATTTTGAAGTTAAAGAACAAGTCTCTATTTCTGAATATATTGAAATGATTAGACTGAAAACTTCGGTATTATTGGGGTGTGCGCTACAAATAGGTGCAATAATCGGAGGTGCAAATAAAGGCGATCAAAAAGCACTTTTTGAGTTCGGACAAAACATAGGAATTGCCTTTCAAATACAAGATGATATTTTAGATGCTTATGGAGGAGCGTCTTTTGGAAAACAAACGGGAGGAGATATTGTAGCAAATAAAAAGACATTACTTTATTTATATGCTTTACAACGAGCGACAAAAGAGCAAAGAGAGGTGTTTAAACAATTGGAGAAGGAGGAAGATTTATCTTTAAAAATTGAGAAAACCATCGCCTTGTTTGATGCTTTAGACGTAAGGTCGGTTTGTGAAAAAGAGATGAATTATTTCTATGAAAAAGCAATATCATCATTAGGTCGAGTATCAGAAGAAAACAGCACTTGTTTAAAGTTAAAACAACTAGCTGAATACTTGATTGTTAGAGAGAAATAAAACTTAACATATCGCTTTTAGCATTTTATTCATGTCATCAAATTGATAATCAGCAAGCATTAATTTGGGTTCTTTAAAGTGTGTTTTCTCAGGGATGCAAACAACTTTCATTTTAGCGGCTTTGCCGGAGATAATCCCATTTAAGGAATCCTCAACGACAAGACATTTTTGAGGAGAAACATTTAGTTTTTCAGCGACATGAAGGTAAACTGCCGGATGAGGTTTTCCATAGATTTCATTTTCAGCAGAATGAGTGAAATCAAAATATTTAGATAGTTGAGTGGTTTCTAAAACGGTTTGAATGAGAATTTCATAAGAAGATGTTGCCAATCCTATTTTCTTATTTTTTTGAGTCAAAAATTCCAATGTTTCGACAACACCCGGAAGAGGTTCTCCTTTTTTTTGAATTAAAACAACCATCTTTTCGATAATCATTTGTTCCACTTCTTTCGGGGTGTATTGTTTCCAGCCGACTTCCTGATACCAAAAATCAATGACTTCATCAATTCTCAGTCCTACTGTCTTTGCAAAATCTTCTCGAGTCAAATTACAACCTACGGAAGCAAAAACATCTTCCATTGCTATTTTCCAAAGTGGTTCGGAGTCAATTAACACGCCGTCCATATCAAAAATAACGGCATCAAATAATTTCAGGTTAATCATGTTTTAATAGGTATAATTTAGGTTTTCCAATAAAAGGGAAGGCTTCTGCTGCGATAAAAATAGAATCTTTTATTTTGCATACAGACTCCCTTTGAACTATTCCTTTTAATCTTATTTTATCCCCTTTTATGAAAAGGTGCTTGTAGGTTAAAATAATAAGACTGTCCTTTTGAGTGAATGAAGCACCGGTAACGGCATCTTTGAAGTATTTTTTTCCTCCAATATATATTTTTTTGTAAGGTGATAGTTTGTAGTGACTAACATTTACGGGAAGTTGATAAACATTTATACTATCATCCCAAGGGCGACATTTAATTTTTGAAATCAAATAAAGTGTGTCCTTTTTGAAATACATAGCTTCGCAATCAAAAATAAAGTTCTTTTTATCAGGAGGGAATTCTTGTTGATTTTTATAACTAAAAACAATACTTTCAGCTTTTACGGTGTCATTTTTTATAAGACGATCTATTTTCACTTTGTAGATGGTGAGGTTTGTTCTTTGGTTACGATTGTTACCAACATCTCCAATAAATAAATATTCCGAGCCTTGAGCTAATGTTTCCCAATCTATATTTTTAGCATCGGTGATAATAATTGTTTTTATCAACTCTCCTTTGGTATTGATGAGGTATACGACTGCTTGATTTCCACTGTCATTAATGGCTATTAAAGTCGAGTCGTTAAGAGGTGCTAATCCTGATATTTCTTTTAATGTTTTTGGAAGTTTATATTTCTGAATTTGAGCATAATTCGTAAATACAGATAAAATAAAGAAAAAACAAATCGAACGAATCATTTTATTTATCTATAAAAACACGAACAGTTTCTATTCGATTCCCTTTTATTTCTTCTACGACAAATTTTAGTCCCTCTATCTTCAATTTTGTTCCAATTTCAGGGATGGTTTCCAGTTTGTGAATGATAAAACCTCCTAACGTCTCATATTCTTCCGAAGTAGGTATTTCTAACTTATACTTATCATTTAAGTCATCAATTTCATGACGGGCAGAAAAAAGATATTCTTGATCATTTATTTTTTGTTCAATTAAATCTTCTTGATCATGTTCGTCTTCAATTTCTCCAAAAATCTCTTCAATGACATCTTCAAGAGTAACGATGCCGGCTGTACCTCCATATTCATCAACCACAACAGCGATATTCCCGTTTTTTTTACTAAATAAGTTTAACAAATCTTTCCCCGGCATTGCTTCGGGAACAAATGGAATAGGAAGTAAAATTTCTTTAATGGATTTAGGTTGTTTGAACATCTCAAAAGAATGAACATAACCTATGATGTTATCAATAGTATCTCTATAAATAATAATTTTAGATTTCCCTGTTTCAACAAAGGTGTGTTGTAAATTCTTAATATCATCTTCAATCGATAGTGCAATAATCTCTGTTCGGGGAACCATACAATCTCTTGCTTTTACATCATCAAAATTTAAGGCATTTTGAAGTATTTGCATTTCATTACCTAATTCTTGTTCATTTTTTATTCTTTCATTTAAATCTTGTACAAGATGTTCTAAATCCAACCTTGAAAAAGCTTTTTCTTGTGCTTGTTCATCTTTAATACCAAACAAGAATAAGAAAACGTTGCTGATATGTAAGACAATCTGTGTTGGCAACCACAGCAGAATAAAAAGGAAGAGAACAGGAATGGCAACAGTTTTTAAATAACCGTTTGGATTTACTTGAACGAGAACTTTAGGCAAGAACTCTGCAACTAATAAAACAAGAGCAGTAGAACAAATTGTTTTTAAAAGTAATAATAGGGCTTCTCCGGTAATCCCCCATGAAGTGAACATATCGTCTAATAAATCTGCTGAAAAAAGTCCGAAAAGTACAAGGGAAATATTGTTCCCAAGTAATAAGAAAGCTATGAATTGTGATTCATTACGATAAAAAATCCCCAAAGCTTTCCCTGCTAATGTTCCTTTAGATCGATCAAGCTCAACTTTTAAGCGGCTGGACGACATAAAAGCCGTTTCAACACTTGAAAATAGAGCAGAAAATACAAGTGAGATTATAATACCAATCGATGATTCATCCATAATGAATTGCTAAATTCAATGACAATATAAGTTTTTTTTTAGAGAACATCAAAACCAATATCTTTTCTGTAATAAGCCCCTTCGAAAGATATTTTTTGAATAGAATTGTAACTTTTATTTAATGCGTCTTCGACATTTTTTCCATATGAAGTCACAGCTAAAACTCTTCCTCCATTTGTTTTTACAACAGGGCCGTCTGCAATGGTTCCGGCATGAAACACAATGCTATCCGTTATTTCATTGAGTCCATAAATTTGTTTTCCTCTTTCATATTTTTCAGGGTACCCTCCTGAAACCATCATTACTGTTGCAGCACTTTTATCGTTAAAAACAACGTCTCTTTCCGATAGAGTTTTACTTGCCACTCCTTCAAACAAATCCAGCAAGTCAGATTTTAATCTGGGTAATACAACTTCTGTTTCAGGATCACCTAAACGGCAATTGTATTCAATGACATAAGGTTCGTTTTTTACATTGATTAACCCAAAGAAGATAAAGCCATTATACTCAATACCATCATTTTTTAATCCTTTAATAGTAGGTATAATGATTTGATTTTCAATTTTATCTAAAAATGTAGGAGAGGCAAATGGAACAGGAGATATAGCCCCCATTCCTCCTGTATTTAAACCTTTATCTCCTTCTCCTATTCTTTTGTAATCTTTTGCTTCAGGAAGTATTTTGTAAGAATCTCCATCTGTAATAACAAAACAAGAAAGTTCAATACCGTCTAAAAATTCTTCAATGACAACTCTGGAGCTTGCATCCCCGAATTTTGCATCTGCCAACATGCTCTTTAATTCTCGTTTTGCTTCAGATAAATTGTCGATAATTAAAACTCCTTTTCCTGCAGCTAAGCCGTCTGCTTTTAAAACATAAGGAGCTTTTAAACTTTCTAAGAAAGAATAGCCGTCTTCAATGGTATCTTTTGTGAAAGTTTGGTATTTTGCTGTTGGAATATTGTGTCTTTTCATAAATTCTTTGGCAAAATCTTTACTCCCCTCTAGAAGAGCAGCCTCTTTTTTAGGTCCGATTACAGCAACATCGACGTCTTCTTGATTTTCAAAGAAGTCGGCAATACCATTAACAAGAGGATCTTCCGGTCCAACCACAATGATGTCAATATTTTTCTCTTTTACAAAGGTTTTTATTCCTTCAAAATCATTGGGTGAAAGATTAACATTTTGCCCGTGTTTTCTTGTTCCCGCATTACCGGGTGCAATAAACAAATCTTCTAAGATCGAACTTTGAGCCATTTTCCATGCTAGAGCATGTTCTCTTCCTCCCGAACCTAAGAGTAAAACTTTCATTGTTTAAATTTAAATGTTATTTAAAATCGATTGAAAAAATGCTTTTCCATCTGTATTGGCTAATTCTTCATCCGCAGCTCTTTCAGGGTGAGGCATCATTCCGAAGATATTACGATTTTTGTTGCAAATTCCGGCTATATTCAATAAAGATCCGTTAGGATTTGTTTCATCCGAAACTTCTCCGTGTTCATTTGAATATTTGAACAAAATACGGTCTTCATCTTCTATTTGTTTTATAGTGTCTTCTTGAGCAAAAAACCTACCCTCTCCGTGAGCGATTGGTATTTTGTATGCTTTTGTTTTATCTAAGTCTGCTGTTAAAATAGTATTGTCAGCAACAGTTTTCAAATAGACATTTTTACAGATAAATTTTTGATTGTTATTGTGAAGTAAAGCACCGTCAAGCAATCCTGATTCTGTTAAAATTTGAAAGCCATTACAAATTCCCAAAACATAACCTCCATTGTTTGCATGACGAATTACTTCTTTCATAATAGGAGATAATTTTGCAATGGCTCCCGAACGCAAGTAGTCTC
>JALWLM010000103.1:0-2855 GCA_027084145.1 Crocinitomicaceae bacterium
CCCTTTTTTAAGTGGGGATTATAGGCTTGTGTCTGAATATGAAATCTGACATCATTTTGAACCGGCTCTCTGGCTGAGAGCAAATAATAAAAAGGCAGAGACTGACTGTCATCTCTGCGATAGAGAAAATCTCTTTTTATTGATTTATTTTCTTCAAAAAGATTCCACATCATCTGATGTTCAGAAAAAATACCTTTTGCCAGAATGTTTACCATTTCTTCCGGATAAGCCGTAGAGAACTCTATTTTACTCAGATACATTAACCTTCCTTATTTAAGCATACATATTCAGGGCGACTTAAAAACTGCCAGCGTTTTCTGCTCAGAGGCTGGTCATAACGAATGGTTTGAAAATCCTCTGCACACCCCATGTTATTGGTTTGTTCCCAGTAGTAACTGGCATCCTGTTGCAACATTTTTATATTGGCGTCAATCTTATACTCATCCAGTGCCGACTTTACTGTTTGTGCCAATAATATTTGGGGATTTAAAGGCAAAGACAAAGGACAGGATTTACGCCCAAGATAAAGATGAAATGCCGGACTGGCCAGTGCCTGACGAAGCTCACTCAGCCCCGGATCACCTGTATCATTCAGCCATAGTGCAATGACTGCCAAAGCATCCTGGCGGTATTCACGAAATGATAATGTTGTCCCTAATTTACTTTCTCTCAACTCATCCCGGCGCGTATAAAGATGTTTGTTTTTCTTTATAGTGGGTGGCACCTGCGCGGTATGAAAATCTCTTAAAACCTGTCCGTTTGAGTAAGACTTAATGGCAAAACCACATTGTCTGGATAATGCCTCCAGTTTTTGCTCCTCATCACGTCGTATTCCCATTGCTGCAGCCAGCAAGCCCAGCAATGCCGAACGGGATGGATGAGCGCTGCCAGGCCTCTCACCGCCAACAGCCTGATCCCCCCATGAAGCCAGAACACCATATAACTGAAATAACAAATACTTTTGCATAATCATTCCTGAACAAAACGGATAATATCAGATAAACATCCTTCACCTGTTTGAACATTCATTTTTTTGAATTTATCTGCACAGGAACCATAAGCATGTTCAAAATTATCTCTTTGTGCTTCTAATTGTTTTATAGCAATGGACAGATGATCATTCCCATTGACCGGTTTAAAAAAAGCCACCGATAAAGAGCGGGGTTGTTGTGTGCCTGATTCTGCCAGCATATACGAAGTATAAGCCCGTGAGGCAAAACTGTTTTGTTTGCCGGTTGGTGCAACTGTGGCAACCGACTCTGCCAAAGCCGCAAGGGTTTTATTGGCCAGTTCTTTATCACCTTGTAGATTATCAATAAGCTGGGTTTTGTTAATGCAAATATATAAATAAAACACTCCGGAACCAAAACCGGCATCACCCATGTGAGCCGCACCGGCATCTTCTTCATGTCTGTTCAGATCATCCACTGCGGTAAAAAAGTCATCATCAATTTTAACCGCATTAACCGTAATGGCATGAGCAACCTGCACGGCAGCCTCAATATTACAGGCTGGTTCAGATGCCAGCATACGACCAAACAAGGCAATATCGACGGCCTTTATATCTGAACGCAGTAATTTAAGCTCCTCCTTATTCGGCTCCCTCCCCTCTGTTGCCAGAGTATCCGCCAATGTCATAACATCTTCCCATTCCTGAGGGGATATATGACACAGCTGTTCTATTTCCAGAGGGTTCTCTTTTTTGGGCTTGCCGAAACGGGAGGCGATCTCCGAGGCCCATTTTTCAGCCTGCTTCTCATTAACCCCTTGATCGGATAGCCTTTTATACACTTCTTTACCCAGTAATTTGGTGCGTTTGCCTTTCCACTCACTCAGTGCTGAATCAAAAACCGATGAGGTTCTCCAGGCTCTTTTTAAACTTTGTGAGGACACCCGGAGACGTTCAAAACCACCCACAATGGCCGTTTTAGGACGCCCCAGATCATCACGGTTTAAATTAGAGGGCGGGTAAGCGGTTAAACAATGGAGTTGTATAAACTGACTCATTATAAGTTTCCTTCTTGGTTAAAGAGCTTGGTTAAAGAGCTTAGTTAAAGACTTTTGAACTGTAATAATCACTGGCCCAACGATACTTCCAGCTTTTTTTACCCTGATATTTTTCAGGTTCTGACTGTTCACGGTACCAATGTAAAATGCTGTCTGCCAGCAAGACCGGAGCCGCAGCTTTGCCTGCCTGTTTGACTGCTCGCAGTAAACTTTTAAAGAACTCGTCGGGATCAGCTGATGCCAGTAATTTCCGGAATCTTAACTCACTTAAAACCGGTTTGCCGGATGCGCCATTTTCTGCCCCTAATTGGGCAGGAAATCTCACATCCGTTTCTGTTTCAATATGCGCCAGTATCCCGGCTACTGTTGCCAGAGCCAGCAAATGATATGTTTGCCAGTCGGGCAACAGACTTCCCAGTTTAAAAAAACCTTTTTGCATAATAACCTCTCCCGGTGTCTGGCATCGTCTGAGTCTGGCACGCTCTCCTCTTGCCGGTTCCGTCTGCAACCAGAGCCACCATTGTTTTAAGCGTTCTCTTTGTTCCGGTTTATAAAGTGCCGTATACCATGTTTGCTGTTGTTTCTGTTCTGTTGTTTCCTGTTCCATTTTATGCTGCCTTTAATTCTTTCATGGGTTTACTTGTATTAAGCCATTTTTGCAGATTTTTTCTGGCTTTTATAATTCGCTTCATATCACCATCTTCATTTAAAGTGGACAAAACATAGTCATCAAACAGGCTGGTTGTTTTGGTTTGTAACATCTGTCTCCATTGATCCAGTATTATTTTTACGGCTTTATCATCATCCAGGCTTTTAATAAGTTGACGAAGTTGCTGATAAAAATCGGT
>JALWLM010000103.1:2865-7370 GCA_027084145.1 Crocinitomicaceae bacterium
ACCCAGTTCGTTGATTTGCTCATCGGATAATGAAAATACCGGCATAGTGGACTCATACCAGCAACGTGCTTTCATATTATCCATATCAAAACCAAAGACCCAGAGTTGTGCCTCATCGGTACTGTCTATGCTTTCAGCACGCCACTCTTTATAGCTTCTGACAATCAGTGCCGGTTGTCTGTATTTTTTGGTATCCTCCATCACCAACCCCATCCAGTGACGATAGCATAAGCCACCGGGTTGTGCTTTAACTGAATTAGGAATCTTATCAGGTGCCACATCATAGGCTGATAGCGGGTGTATCCAGTAGCCGCCATAATTCACACCGCCTTTTTTAGTAATAAAATGAGTAACGCTGCACTGTGCAGCCTCCTCTCCACTAATATCGCATGTACCTTTTTGCCCTTCGTCCCATAGCAAACGGATCCTGCTAGGCATTGCCCAGTACATTTGTAATGGATGCGCATGATCCGGCAGAACTTCACTGCCTTTTTTCTCACTGGTTCTGGTTTCAGCCAACCAGGGAAAAACAGCTTTGTCATCAGGCAAATCAGGATTACCACTCATTAGCAACAGTTCTTCCTTTGTCAGAATATTAAGCCATAATCTGTGCCACAGAGTGCCAGTATCTGATTTTAAAGGGGGTATCAGCAAAGTCGTCATCGGACCTCCACCTCTGATACCTACACGGTACCCGGAACCTCTACTGGGTCCATTAATTTGCAGGGCAAACAAAGACAGAGCCGCCCAGTGGGGTAACATCTGCTTCACTGCTCCTCTTTTAATAAAATGATCTGTATTTTTCCCTTTTTCTACAGCATTTTCAGAAGCACTCCCTATTAACAGCCTTTCTATGGGGTTAGTTTTTGCATCTTCAGGCAGTTCAAAATCCTGCATAAAAGCCGGTTTGGCTTTATCGTTTAAAAAGAATGCATGATGGTAACGCTTAAAGGCTTCTGCCAGTTCTTCTTCTGCAGGTGGTGTGTCCCACAATTCTTCCCATTCCTCTCTGTCTTCAGGAGCAAAAGCCGTTTGCAGCAAACCAATCATAAACTGGAACAAGGCACCTTTCAGATCCGCTCTGGGGGCATCGAGGGTTTCCCACTGTGCATCAGCCAGCTGTTGCGGTTTTATTTTGTTAAGTCTGCCATTAAAGTCCCGCACGGTTATCCACTGATCGGATATTAAGTTATAAATCATTCTTTCCTCCGGATCATCAGCCCCTGTTGAGAGTCATAAGTGATTATCATATTTTCTCCATTGTCATTATAACCTTCTGCCTGCCATGCTCCGTTTATTTTCTGCAGAGGGACAATAAAACTGTAATCATCAAAAACCGGAACTTTTTCTTTCAGAGAAGTAACGGCTCTGGTCACTTCTTCCTGTATCCGGTTCAGTTCTTTTAACTGTCCTTTGTTTACATTAGCACTGCTCATATCCCATTGCCAGATACCTCCATCATTCCAGGGTAATAATTTATTATTTTCCCAACGTGCCAGATAGAGCGTCTGAGTATCTTCACCCAGCCGGGTTGGAAATCTGGCTTCATCATCCCAGGGCGTTTCAAGACGATAATCACGTTGATAGCCCAACTCATATTTTAGCGTGTTAAAGGCCGCCATCCCTTTATGACCCATTTGTGTTCCTTCAGCCTGAAGATGGCTGTCCTGCAAACCTTCCGGTAAATCATCCACCGTTTTTCCATAGACTTCTTCAATTAATTCTCTGGCATCATCCGGCATTTTCAAGGCTTTCTTTTGTTCCAGAATCCGGCTGGTCAGCCATAGCAATCCTGTATCAGGATACACATAACAGGCTTTTGGAAAAATAGCCTGATACCAGTCATTTTGTGGGGTATTGGTAAATTCTGGCGCATATATAATTAACTCCGCAATTCCCCGTTTGTCCTCACGTCCATCAGTTATCAGTTTACCGGATGCATCTCTAATATGCCTTTTTAAACGCCCGGCTCGTTGAATCAGCAAATCAACGGGAGCCAGATCCGTTATCATCCTGTCAAAATCCAGGTCAAGGGATTGCTCAATAACCTGTGTGGCTACTAGTATCTGTCCCTTGCGTTGTTCCGGTACGGACTGCAGTCCAAACAGCTTTAAACAGTCCTGTTCAATATCCAGTCGATCACCCAGTGTATAACGGCTGTGAAACAAGTGAACATTATTCTCACTTAATTCTGGTATGGCCGATAACATCTCAAAGGCTTCACGGGCATCATGTACGGTATTACGTATCCAGCAAACACATTCTCCTTGTATGGCTACCTCTTTAATTTGCTCAATAATCTCTTCCTGACGATGCTTAAACCGTATATTGACCTTTCTCTGAACAGTTTTTCTTGTAGCAACCGCACATTCCTTACTGGTATCCTCAGCAAACTGTGTGAGCAAGGGAAATGAGGTATTGTTAAGCTCCGGTTTCTGATAACCACCCATGCCCTTATTAAACGCACTAACATAGGATTGTCTCTGAGACTTTGACAGGGTTGCGGATAATAAAATCACACTGCCACCCAAAGCCGCATGAAATTCCAGCAGGGTATTTAATAATGTCCCCGTATAGGCATCATAAGCATGTATTTCATCTAGAATCAGTACTTTGTTGGCCAGACCGTATAACCGCAGGGACTGATGCCGGACAGGGAGTACACCTAATAACACCTGGTCAATGGTTCCAACCCCTACATCGGCCAGTAAGGATTTTTTTCTGTGATCAGCCAGCCAGCGGTTACACTGAACAGAAATGGTTTCTTCTTTTTTACTGTATTTTTTATTATATTTTGCGTTTATTTGTTTATCCTGTTCGAGGAAAGAACTTTGAAACAATTTTGATAAATGTCTGGCACTATGGCTTAAAACGGCGTCAGGCTGACTGTCTTCAGTAAAAAAATTCCGATACACATAAGCCATACGTTCCAGCATGGCATTGGCTGTTGCCATGGTTGGCAAACCAACAAAAAAACCCTGCGCCAGATCTTTTTCCATTAACCGGTAGGCCAGCATCAGTGCTGCCTCGGTTTTCCCGGCTCCGGTAACATCCTCCAGTATAAAAAGCTGTGGCTCATCTGACAGTTTTATTTCAGAACATAGTTTTTGCAAAGGTGTTGCTTCTTTAATATATGGGAATATATCACCAACACAGCACTCTTTTTTTACTTTAGCCGGTAACAAACCGATCTTGTCAATGGCTTTTTCTGCTTGTGGTAAAGCTTTTTTGTTCCAGTAATCTTCCAGACTATAATGCTCAGATTCAAACTGAAAATCATCACTATTTGATCCTATCCAGTCACATAAAACGGTCAGGCCGGCAATTAACCAACTAGCTTTTTTTTGTTTTGCAATCCATGTTCTATCATCTGAATATTCCAGTATTGATTCAATGTCTGGCTTAACCAATGCAAACCAGTCTTCCACAAAACATCGGGCACTCTCAATATCCTGTACCTGAAAATAGTCCTTTATTCTGTTTTTACATTCAGGTGGAAAACCATGATGCCCCATAACCGGTGCTAGCCAGTGGGGAAAAAGCTTTTTCATCAATTTTTTTAGTTTTGCTTTGTCTGGGTTTTCTAAAACAACAGAGGCAAAAGAAGACAAGTCAAAACCATTCGACTGGTAATGCTTTAATAAGCCCTGATACCGTTCAAACCATAATAAATACCCCAGACTATCATGTCTTAAATTATAATTCGTCTTCTCCGGTGGATTATGCCCCAGGTACTGCGTTCTTAAATCCGCCCTGAGCTGTTGAAAAGATTCAGCAAATTTACCTGAATCATGAATGCCTGACAAAAAGACCAGCCATAAACGTGTATCTTCTTCTTTTAGACCCATTATTGCTGATATTTTTTTTAATAAAAAATGATGTCTGGTTAAAATAACTTGGGTAACAGCCGCCACATCAAGGCAGTGATAAGGTAAAAGATGGAACATATTATCGTTACTCTTGCCCCAGTATGTATAATAATCTATTAGTTGCTCCTCCATCTGACGACTTCTCATCTGTACCTGTCAATACAATAAAATACAACTTTCTGAATTATATTACCCATATTATTTTTGGGTGTATATAGTTATAATTACTACATGTCGCATTTTCAGGCAGATACAAGCATGAGCAAAAAAGGACTAAAAGATTTACGCTGGAACACCCTGCTAAAATGCCAGCTTATTGAAATTGTCAGTTTATGGGAGGGAAGGCTGACAACCAATGTATTAATATCTGCGTTTGGTATTGGCCGCCAGCAGGCCTCTAAAGATATTAATTTTTATAATAAACAGATTGCACCAAATAATCTGATTTACGACATGCAGCTTAAAGGTCATCGCCCTACTGATCAGTTTGAACCTGTGTTAACAAAAGGGACTATAGATGAATATTTTAACCTGCTGGGTAGTCGTAAAGAATTAGGCAGTCATCTTGCCTGCCTGAATTTAACTAACACCAATACAGAGATGATTTCATCTCCCGGCCGCTTTATTGTTCCTGAA
>JALWLM010000104.1 GCA_027084145.1 Crocinitomicaceae bacterium
ACAAATGAAATTATATTAGACAAAGAGAAAGAAATAGAGTATAATTTCGTAGACAAGTTGTATCATTTGTTGCTTGAAAGAAAAAAAGCGTCTCCAGAAAGTTCGTATGTGTCTTCACTTTATTATAAGGGTGAAAATTCAATATTAAAAAAAGTTGCTGAGGAAGCATCTGAGTTTTGTTTTGCAGTTAAAGATGATGATAAAAAAGAAATTATTTATGAAGCCGCAGATTTAGCATTTCACACTTTAGTTGCTTTGGCTTATAAAAATATTCATCCAGAAGCAATTTTGAATGAGTTGAAGAGAAGAGAAGGTGTGAGCGGTATTGAAGAAAAAAGGAAAAGAAAAAAATGAATGTTCCATATTTTACGGTCTTACATTGGTTAGATTTATTATTTTTTTTACTTTTGTTTATTTTTCTTGTGATTGTTTCTATAAAGGCATCTGGAAGTAATGCAAAAATTGCTTTAAGTATGATTTTTGCTTCTTTTTTGGTAAGTGCTTTTGGAGGAGTTTTAGGTATTGTTATTTTAGAAAAATATACCAAACAGGCTAGAATTATAGATTTGAAGCAAAGAAGAGTGTTATTAAATGAAACGCTTGTCTTAAAAGGTAGAATTAAGAATGTAGGGGATTATAAAATTAACTATTGTAAGTTAAAGATAAAATTGGTAAATAATGCTTATGGTAGTAAATTAAAAAAAGGTTCTCTATTTAAGTCTGGTGGGCTTAATATTTTTGGTAGTAAAGATAAAAATGTAAAGCCAAATACTATAGAAGTTACAAGAGTAATAGTCAGAAAACTTGAACCTGGTATAATGAAAAATTTTTCAGTAGTTATGCCTTATCCTCCATACTTTAAAGATACCTATTTAAATACAAAATTATATTGTCATTAAGGAAAAATATGAAATTTAACGAATTTAATTTAAAATCAGAAATTTTAAGAAGATTAGAAGAAATAGGCTTTGAAGAGCCATCAGAAGTTCAAGAAAGGGCAATACCAGTTGTTTTAGAAGGAAGAGATGTAGTAGCACAAGCTCAAACAGGAACTGGAAAAACAGCAGCATTTGGTCTTCCTATTTTAAATAACTTAAAAAAAGGTGAAAAAGCGTTAATTATTACTCCTACAAGGGAGCTTGCTATTCAAGTTAGTGAAGAAATTTTTAAATTTGGTAAATATTTGGGTATTCATACTGCAACTGTTTATGGTGGTAGTAGTTATTCAAGACAAATTAAACATATTGCAAATTCAGAAGTGATAGTTGCTACTCCGGGAAGATTAATTGATTTGCTTCAAAGCAAAAGAATATCTATTTCTCCGGAATATGTTGTTTTAGATGAAGCTGATGAGATGTTAGATATGGGATTTTTAGATGATATTAAAGAGATTTTGACATATGTTAAAGATGATGCTCAAAAACTTCTATTTAGTGCAACGATGCCAGAAGAGATTAAAAGACTTGCTAAAAGATTTTTAAATGAACCTGAATTTATTACAGTTACAAAAAAACAAGTTACAAATGAAAATATTAAAGAATTTTTCTATGTGATTGATGAGAGTGAAAGAAACGATGCTC
>JALWLM010000105.1 GCA_027084145.1 Crocinitomicaceae bacterium
AAAATAAGGTAAAAAAGAAATAAGTATGAAGTGAAAAAAAGATTTATATTTGCTTTATAAGTAATTTGAGTAATTTGTTTGTATGAATAAAGAACTTGAAGAAGTAGTTAAAATTTACGCTACAGGAAAACATTCTGACTTAAGTCTTTATTTATTAAGTAAATCTAAAGACACTCTTATAAGTGTGTTGACCGATTTATTAACAATGTATATAAATGATAAGAATTCTTCTACAATCCGAGAATTTATAACTGTCATTCTGGCTGGATATAAACATAAAACAGGAAAAATAGGATATAACGGCTTTAAACAAGAGGCTTATTTTCCCGGAGGGACTATCAAATGTGAAGCAAAGCCAAAAAATATAAGAACGGAAGAATTTATTAAATATAGTGAAGGAAAAAGAAAAACAAAACCTGCTAAGTTAAATGGTGGAGGTAATTTTACTGATTATACTTGGGAAAGATTAATACGTGATAAACAAGAAAATATAAATATGTTAGTAAGCGGATTTATTGACGGTAGGCTAATATACATCATTGAATTCCCTTTTAATTGTCCACAATTTGTAAAAAGACTTGAAGAACAATTACAAAAATGGAAAAATAAACTTAAAGGAAGTAGAACAACTACCGGACAATTCCTAAGAAGTGCAAATTTTAATTATAAAAACTTTATAGAATGTAATGATTTACAAATAAAATTTATTTTAACTAAAACAAAATTATCCGAATACAAACCCTAATATATCAAAGGGTTTTTATGAATTTTTAGAAAAAAAAGCCGATGAATAATAAATATAAAAATACAATAATACAAGGAGATACATTAGATGTTTTAAGGAAATTACCTTCCAATAGCATTGATATGGGCGTTACTTCACCTCCATACAACAAAGGAGAAAATAAAAAAGGTTGGCTTGTCAAAAACGTAAAATACGCCAACGCTTCCGACAAACTACCCGAAGACAAATACCAGAAAATTCAAATTGAAGTTCTGAATGAGCTTTACAGAATTATCAAACCCGGGGGCTCTTTTTTCTACAATCATAAAATCCGCTGGGAGCGGGGAGTTATGTTACATCCTATGGATTGGTTAAGAAAAACTGAATGGACAATACGTCAGGAAATTATTTGGGATAGGATGATTGCAGCAAATATCAGAGGTTGGAGATTTTGGCAAGTAGAAGAGCGAATTTATTGGTTATATAAACCCATAGAAAACAAATTGATAGGAAAAGAATTGAAATCCAAACATGCTTTATTGACTTCCATTTGGAGATTTCCGCCCGAAAAGAAAAATCCTCATCCGGCTCCTTTTCCATTGGCGTTGCCTCTTAGAGCTATTTATTCTATTATGGATGATAACAAAGGAATAATAATTGATCCTTATTGCGGAAGTGGAACAACTCTTGTGGCAGCAAAAATTTTAGGACATGATTACATTGGCATTGAAATTTCTGATGATTATATAAAATTTGCAGAAGAAAGAGTAAAAAATTATAAGCGTGAACAAAAAATAGCAGAAGAAGAAATCATAAAACATATGGTAAGAAAGACCTTTAAAGAAAGAAAGAAAA
>JALWLM010000106.1 GCA_027084145.1 Crocinitomicaceae bacterium
CGAAGCAATTATGTCAGATTCATCATCCGGCAATGATGGTTCCACAGAAACTGGTTCAATTTTAGGAGCAGGTGGTTGAACTTTGCGGAGGTGTCGTTTTAATTTTTTATCAATAAAATCTTGTCTTGCACGAACATCTGTAGGCAAAGGAGTAGAAGCGATTTGCTCTTTTATTTGAAGCAAATCAAAATCAACTTCAACCCCTTTAGCACTTTTTACTTTTTTGGACATATGAGTTTCCTATATTTATTTGTGGTAAAAAGTCGTGGATGTCAAGTTCAAATTGTACACTATCTATATCGTGTACATTTAAAATATACAGCACGTATGAAGATACGCTGCTACCTCTACCCACACCCCATACCTCTTTTTTTTCTTGTAATGTATTTATAATATAAATAAGCACCTTTAACACATCATATAATTCATAATATTTATATAATGCTAATTCTTGATTAATTCGTTGTACTCTGATATCTATTTCAATTGAATTAGTTTTCCACTGTTGATTTTGAATTTCTTCTTGAAATTTTAAACGAACAAGTTGTTCTATATTAATGTGTAATATTCTCGGAGGAACAATCCAATGTAAATCAGGTGATTTTATGTGCTGTTTAATTGTTAATTGTTCGGATGGAGGCACTAACTGATTATATCGTTTAATGTTTTCTGTTATTTCCGAAATAACAAGATGTTTTGGAGAAATTCCTTTATTAATCAAGTCAATTGCTTTTGATTCGGATACTGTAGAATCTCCATCGATCCATAATAAACGATCATCTAATTTAGTATACTCATAAGAAGGTGCTGTTGTATGAACCATCAGTAGTATCTATATTTGGTGTTTTAGTTTTTCCGTTATCTGCTTTTAACATTGCTGCAGCTGCTGGTGAAATGCTCAAAGATTCTTCTGTTACTGGTGGTGCACCTGGAGGAATTGGTACTCCAGTTGGTGGCATTCCTGATTTAACTGGATGTACAGGGGGTAAAGGAGCATGTGGTCCAGGAACAGAATGTGGAGTAGTTTGATCTTCAATGATATTTTTAATTTTATTTCGGATTAATTTCCATTGATCTTTATCTGGTGACCAGTCAGATGGATGCAGTTCTTCAACACCTTCTAACCATGCTTTAAATTCAGATAAAGAAATCTTTTTCCGAGTTGTTCGAGTTTTTTTATTTGCCACTTAACAATTCTCCGACAGATAGCTTTGTTTGTTCATTAGTAAATTTTTTCCTACAGGTTATTTCATATGGATCCGGTGGGGATGGTGGTGAAATCGTTGGATATGGTTGTAACGTCCAAGGATTGTACGTGGGAGATGTATCACTTTGGATTTTATTAAGCATTTTTTTTATTAAAACCCAATCTTGTTCGTTTGGTAGATTATTTTGTTTTCCTTCTAAAAATCCTAATAACCAATGTTTAAATTCTATTCCGGATATTGATGAGTTATTCATTTTAAATTATATCTCCTACTATTAAATTTTTTAATTATTTATTACAAAAAATTTCATTTTTTAATATATTAAAACAAGCTTCCGCATTTTTATCATATTCTTTTTTATGTCT
>JALWLM010000107.1 GCA_027084145.1 Crocinitomicaceae bacterium
CAAAAAAGTATGGTAAAAATTTATGATACACTTCTTTGAGAATATATAAAAAATCCTTGAGAAAGAGCTCTTAGTCTTGATAAATTAGCAAAAAGAAAATTTGATTATGAAATGATGAGTTTTGATAGTTTGGTAAAACATCAAAAACTTGGAAGTTTTGCTGAAGTTGATTTACAAAAAGCTTGAAAATATAGTGCAGAAGATGTCTATATTACTTATAAATTATTTGAAGAACAACAAAAAAATGGTATTATTAATAATAAAGTTTTACAAGATATAGAATTACCTTTGGTTTTTGTTTTAAAACAAATGGAAATTGATTGAGTAAAAATTGATAGAGATAGATTAAAAGAACTAGGAACTATTTTTGAAAATGAGATTATTAAACTTAGTAACTCAATTTTTGAAGAAGTCTGAGAAGAATTTAATATTAGTTCTCCAAAGCAAGTTTGAGAAATTCTTTTTGATAAACTACAATTACCAAAATGAAAAAAAACAAAAACTGGTTGGTCAGTTAATGCTGAAACTCTGGAAAATTTAGCAAAAGAACATCCAATTGCAGCAAAAATAGTAGAGTATAGAAAGTATTCTAAATTGAATTCTACTTATGTAAAATGACTTTTAGACTTACTTGATAATGAGGATTTTCTTCATACAAGTTATAATCAAGCTGTAACTTCTACTTGAAGGCTTTCTTCAACTAATCCAAACCTGCAAAATATTCCTTCTGGAAATGATATAGCTTGAGAAATAAGGTCTGCTTTTATTTCTAGGTTTGAGTGAGGAAAAATAATGGCTTTTGATTATTCACAAGTTGAGATTAGAATTTTGGCTATAATGAGTAAAGAACAGCATTTGATTGATGCTTTTAAAAAATGATATGATATACATGCTAGGACAGCTGAGCTTATTTGAACAAAAGACAGAAAAGTTGCAAAAGCTGTAAATTTTTGAGTAATATATTGAATATCATGATTTTGACTTTCAAAAATGATTGATATTTCTGTAGCTGAAGCTAATCTTTATATTAAGAAATTTTTTGAAAATTATCCAAGAGTAAGGGAATATTTAGATGAAACTATTAGATTTTGTGAGGAGAATGGTTATGTAGAAACATTATTTTGAAGGAAAAGATATATATCATGAATCAATGATTCAAATAAGATGATAAAAAAATCAGCAGAAAGAGAAGCAATAAATATGCCAATTCAATGAACTTCTGCTGATATAATTAAAATTGCAATGAATAGAGTTCATGATTTTATGTCCTCACCCCAACCCTTTCCTGAAGGAGAGGGGGTATTAAAATCAAAAATGATTATGCAAGTGCATGATGAATTGGTTTTTGATGTTTTTCCTGGAGAAGAAAAAATCCTAGAAACTGAAATTTCTAGGATTATGGAAAATATTTTAGAGAAAAAAGCTGTAAGCTTAAAAGTTGATGTTTGAATTGGTAATAATTGGAAGGAAGCAAAATAATATTTACTATTTTTATTATATGTCTAATTTAACAACTGAAGAAAAAATAGATTATATCTATAAGAATTTAAAAAAACAAGAGTCTAGATTATTT
>JALWLM010000108.1 GCA_027084145.1 Crocinitomicaceae bacterium
CCGGTTTTTCTCTTCCACACTTTCTTCCATTTTATTTTTAATTGCTTCAATATCTTGCTTTAGAGAGTTATATTCTTCTTTCAGTTCTTGAACTTGTTGCTTATCATTCCAAGAAGATGATTTTTGGTTTAACAAGCTTTTCTTTAGTCTTTCCACATCTTTGTTAAATTCTTTTGCTCTTTGGAATGTTTCTTCCAGCTCTTTCATTGTTTCTTTCCAGTCCTCGTCTCTTTTTTCGTTTAGTTGTTCCAAGGACGGTATCTTTAAAACAAAAACACGACTTCGGGTATGCTTTTTTCTGTTAACAGCATCATTGTCATAAACTTCAAAATAATATGTTACTTCATCATTTAACCTTAGGTCTTCTTTCGCAAAATCAACAGCAAAATCAAAAGGCATTTGTGTTCCCGAAACACTTGTCACGTTAATTGTTTTCCTAATGGGTTTTTCCCCTTTTCTTTTTATTTCATAAACAAATAAAAGAGCCGTTAGTCCGTTATCGTCTGATATTTCCCCACTAAAAAAACGTATTTTTTCTCTTATACTGTCTTTTCTTTCACTTACAAAAATAGAGGGGTATTCATCTTTTTTTATGTTTATATCAATTAAAACCGTGTCTTTTTTCCCGCTTTCCTTATTATATAAAATAAATTTTACTTTTTCATCGGTAAAAAATTGATGTTTTACTTTAAACCCTTTTTGGTGAAATGTTTTCTTTATGTTACCTGCTAAAAAATCAACCTTAGAGGTGTTTTTTGTTAAAACACTAAAATCAACTTTACTGCCCTCATAAATAGATAGTTGTGCCGGGTTTTCAATTATTTCATCCTCTATCTCCAAATAATCAGGATAATCAATTTTAGCTTCCAACTTTCCTATTGCTGTTTTAGCAAGAACATTGACTTTATATGGAGGACTATTAAACCCGTTTGCTTCAAAGTAAAAGGTTTCCGGTTCTGTAAGTCGAGTTAATTTTCCTTTAAAATGATTTTTTGAAATTTTAGTCAATAAAAACTTTCCTCTGCGAGAAACAATATATATTTTTTCGGGAAAATCTTCTCCTTCTAACAAAAGATCAAACAAAAAATCTTCTCCCTCCTCTATTATTTCTTTTTTAGGTTTAAAATAAAAAGTAAACGGAGCCGGTATTGCAAAGTGTTTGTTAAACTCAACAACTCTTTTTGTTGGCTCAATAATCATTGATGGATTATAAAAAAAGAAAAAACCTAAAACCAAGAAAAAAGGTAAAACATAGGGAATATATTTTTTGTTTTCCGAAAGGTTAATTGCTTCTGAAAAAGGAATGTTTCCTATTTCTTTAGATCTTTTATAAACACTTGCTTTTAATAGTTCATAATCCGGTGAGTTGGGGTCTATTTTATCATTCAGTTGTAAAGTGTTGAGCAGTCGATCTGATATGTTTGGGAAATGTTTTCCTATAATTTCTGCCGCTTGATGGCGATTTATTCTTTGCCCAAAAGATTTTAATTTCAAAAAAGGAATAATAATATATTTTATGGTGATGTAACCATTTACTAAAAGAAAAGCGAAAAAAAGAATTGCCCTGACA
>JALWLM010000109.1 GCA_027084145.1 Crocinitomicaceae bacterium
TAAAAACAAGGTCAAAAGCCTTAAAGAACTGTACAAAATAATCAGTAGAAAAGAGAGGGGATTATCTATGTTGACGAGATCTATGTCTCTCTGTGTATAATAACCTTAATCCTCTCTTTTGTTCTTTCTGAATTAATAATGAATTTAAATTGTAAATATATTATTTTGTAAAGTTAAGATGGCTATAGGTAATGTGCGCAAAGCATTAAATATCAGGGTGGTAGTAATAATGCTCTCGGTCATTGTTTTAAGTGTTTTGTATTTTTTGAACAATGGACAAACTATTTTGAGTATTGTATTGACTTTCTATATGTTAAAACTCATATATTCATTTCCAACAAAATGAATGAAAATAACGACACACAACAAAAAATAGTGCATCCCCACCTGCGGATGGGGACACACCATATTTAAACCGTTCTTGCTAATTAATGATTGACTTCTTGATTAATAACGAATATTGATTTCTTTCTTTTTATTGTATTCTATCTCATAAGAGAAAGTAATAGACCTACTTTCTTTTGGCTTTAACTTAAAGCTCCAAACCAACTTTCCCGTTTTAACATCATGCTCTGCTTTATCAATATCAATAACTGAAATCTTAATATCCTTATCTACCGATATTGGTATTTGATCTTCAACTACCATATTAACGGTTTGATTTTTCATGTTCTTCACCGTAATATTATATGCAAATGTTTTCTTTATTCTTTCTCCAATGACTCTTTCTTTAATCTCTTTTGAAACAGGTACTCTTTTAACAATAATGTTCGGATCTTTGCCCAGACTTAACAGCATTTCATCTTTATCCGTATGTGGATTAATATAAGTAAAGCCTACGTAAGCTCCATCAAAGAATATATTTGCTTTTCCCGGAACCAATTGCTTTTCCCTTAATCCTTTGATTTCCGCTACTAAATATGCAGATAAATCATATTTGGGAACCGTAACATATTTATAATCTGCATCTAAAGAAAACTGCTCTATTAGTATAATGTGGTCTTTGGCATCAGAAGGAATCGTATAGTTTAGATTGATTTTAAAATCTGCTGAAATTCTATTTTCTATCACATTTACAAAATCTGAGGCCTTCATTGCTTCACTCTTCTTACTTTCCACGGGTGCATTTGGTTCCATCGCTACCTCTTCCAATACCGCAACGTTTGACCTCTTATTCTTATGATAAGCATATAAATAATTCACATACCATGGATGAAGTTCGGGTTTTGTTTTATTCGTATTAGGATTATTTGTAGAAATGGTGAGAGGAACATTCTCCCAATCTATTCCCGTGTTTTGTAAAACTTGTGCTTTATAGTTAAAGTCAATTTTATCATTGTCGTTGTTTGCTCTAATATCATAAAGTGCTTTCCATCTTGCATTTCGGACAACATAGGATAATTTTATCGTTCCTTTTGCATAAGATTCTGCCATCACGGTAACAACAATACGATAATTTGTTTTCATCTTTTTCCCGTCAACTCCTTTTTCTTTTTGATATTTAATAATTGATGTTATCCTATTCTCTATTTTTTTTCTCAATTTTGACAAGTCTCCTATTTCAAGGTC
>JALWLM010000110.1 GCA_027084145.1 Crocinitomicaceae bacterium
TATTTAAATATAAAATCTAAAAAAAAGTAAATAAATACACCAAATAAAGCACCATTTAATTTATATGTTTGTATTAAAAAAACAATGATAGGGAAAGAGACAAGTGTTGTGTATACACTGGCTTTTGATATAAATTTGTATTGTTCTTGTGCAATTAATATGTTTTGAAGCATATTTGATAATGATGTTGATATTAATATTAAAGTTCCAATATAGAATGCACTAACGAGATTTGTTTTTGATAAAAAAAAGTTTTCTATTATCGATGGTGTAAACAAATATAATAAAATCGCAAAAATTATCGATATTAAGAAATTGATTAGAAATAATGATTTAATAATATTCTGTGATTCATTGCTTGACTCCTCCGAAATTCTTTTAATTATCGGAGAACCTATCGCTCCGCTAATAATACCTTCTACTGTTGAAATTGTATTTCTAACCATTGAAAATTGACCAAAAAATTCCTGTGGTAAAACTCTTGCAGCTATTATATTTATAAGGAACATTGATAATCTTCCAATAGTATTTCCTATTAATAGCCAAAAACTATTAGAGATTATTTTTTTAAGCATTATTCATTCTCATTTATATACCACTCATATATAGTTTTGATCCCTTCTAGAAGCTTAATTTTATGCTCCCACCCAAGTTCATGCAGCTTTGAAGGATCGGTAAGTTTAACTATCGTCCCATCGGGTTTTTCAGTGTTAAAGAAAAACTCTCCCTGATAACTAATAATACTTTTAATCATATTTGCTAGCTCACTGATACTGATATCTTCACCTGTTCCTATGTTGATATGTGTATTGCGAACTTCATTCAGTTTTGAGTTTCGAGTTTTGAGTTTTGAATTCATTTGATGAATAATATCGTTGAAATCAACTTTTTCCATCAAAAACACACAAGCATCTGCCATATCCTCACTCCACAAGAATTCTCGTCTTGGTTTACCGGAACCCCAAATCTCGATGCTAACTGAGTTCGCATCAATGTCGAATATTGAATTTTTAATTTTGAATGAAATGCCGTATTTATTTAAAATAACGACAATCTCTTCCTGACTTGCAGTACCATCGATACCTTCGATCGGATTTTTATCCAAATCTTTTCTGATTGCTTCCCAGTTATCTTCTTCCAGGCACTTTCCAAGATGTATCTTTCGTATGAGTGCCGGAAGTACATGCGACTTTTCAAGGTCAAAGTTGTCGTTTGGTCCGTAGAGGTTTGTCGGCATAACGGAGATGAAGTTTGTACCGTATTGGAGATTGTAACTTTCACACATCTTGATACCGGCTATTTTAGCTATTGCATAGGGTTCGTTGGTGTATTCGAGCTCGCTTGTAAGCAGATACTCCTCTTTCATCGGTTGCGGGCAATTTTTGGGGTAGATGCAGGTACTGCCAAGGAAAAGAAGTTTTTTGACGCCGTTTAGATAGCTTTGGTGGATGACATTGTTTTGTATTTGGAGGTTTTCATAGATGAAGTCGGCTCTGTAGGTATTGTTCGCTACAATACCGCCTACTTTTGCCGCCGCCAGTATAACATACTCAGGTTTTTCGGTCTGAA
>JALWLM010000111.1 GCA_027084145.1 Crocinitomicaceae bacterium
GGCAATATAGATATAAAAGAGATACCAAAAATCATATCAGGATTTGCAAAACTTCAGGCAAGTTCAATTTCCCGAGAAAAATTTAAGTCAGAAATAAGGGAAAAGGTAAAAAAGACAGTAGAAGATGTTCGCAAGGTTGCATCAAAGAGAGGTTTATCATCTGAAGCGGTAAAAGAGATTGAAGCAAAGATATTAGGGATAGCGGAGTAAGAAAAGGCTGAAGGCTTAAGGCGGAAGGCTGAAGAAGAAAACAAACTAACACCAGCACTAACACCAACACTTAGTAATTAAAATGAGCGTATTTTTAAAATATCAACAGAAATGGATGCAGGATAAAGCTCCTGTAAAGGTATATGAGAAATCAAGACGGATAGGTATAAGCTGGACAGAAGTGGCAATTGATACGCTTGAAGCGGCAAAAGAAAATGGTCAGGATGTATGGTATATTGGCTACAATAAAGATATGGCAGAAGAATTTATAAAAGACTGCGCATTCTGGGCAAAGATATACAATAAAGCAGCAGGAGAGATAGAAGAGATAACAATACTTGATGAAGACAAAGAAATTCTTGCATTCAGGATAAGATTTGCTTCAGGAAAAAGAATAACAGCTCTTTCATCCAGACCTTCAAACTTGAGAGGTAAACAGGGTATAGTTGTAATAGATGAAGCAGCATTTCATGATGACCTTGAAGAATTATTAAAAAGCGCATTAGCATTGTTAATCTGGGGTGGTAAGGTAAGAGTAATTTCAACTCACAATGGAGTTGACAATAAATTTAATGAATTAGTTGAAGATATTAGGGCAGGCAAGAAAAAGTATTCACTTCACAGGACCACAATAGACGATGCTTTAGCAGATGGTCTTTATAAGGCAATTTGCAAGAAATTAGGGAAAAAATACAGTAAGGGAGATGAAATAAAATGGCGAGAATCTTTATTTGATTTTTATGGAGATGGAGCAGATGAAGAGCTGTTGTGTATTCCAAGACAATCAGGAGGAGCATATTTATCAAGAGCATTAATAGAATCCCGTATGGATAAAGATATACCTATATTAAGACTGGAATGCGATGATGAATTTGTATTAAAACCTGAGGAGTATAGAATAAGGGAAATACTTGACTGGAGCGATGAAAATATTTTGCCTGTTTTAAGAGAGTTACCAGATTTGCCAACATATTTTGGAGAAGATTTTGGAAGAACTGGTGACCTTACAGTTATCTGGTTTCTTCAAAAGATGCAGGATTTAACATTAAAAACATCGTTTGTAATAGAGTTAAGAAATGTTCCATTTGAACAGCAAAAGCAGATTCTTTTTTATATTGTAGATAGAATTAGGGTATTCTGCGGAGGAGCGCTTGATGGGAGGGGAAATGGAGAATACCTTGCTGAGGTTGCAATGCAGAGATATGGTTCAGGTAGAATAGAAAAGATAATGCTTTCGCAAACATGGTATCGTGAAAACATGCCAAGATACAAAGCAGTATTTGAGGATAAAGAAATAATAATACCAAAAGACCTTGACATTCTTGAGGACCACAGAATGATACAGGTTGTAAAGGGC
>JALWLM010000112.1 GCA_027084145.1 Crocinitomicaceae bacterium
ACACGTGATGCGCGTGCAGGGAGCGTCCATCCATCTTGCAATTTCATTCCTTGCGACATTTTTTTTGCCATCCATGGAAGAAATTGTTCACGTACTGTCACAATGTATTCTTTTTCAATATTGTGATCTTTTCCTGTGATAGCTTTGGTAATCATACCGTCATTAGAGAGGAGAATGAGCCCCTCACTTTCTTTATCGAGTCTTCCAACAGTATTAAGGTTTTTAAATTGAGGAAAAACATCAAAAATATTTTTCACTCTGTCGGTGTCTTTTGATGAGATAACTCCACGTGGTTTATATACAGCCACGGTTGTTTTTTCAGCAAGTTTTTTTTGAACACCTTTTGCATAAGTAATAATGTCTTTGTCTGGGTTTATTTTATCTCCAGGTTTTGGAATTGTACCATTTATTTTAATAAGTCCTTCTGTGAGGTATTTTTTCGCTTCACGTCGTGACATGATGCCTTGTTCCGAGAGGTATTTTTCTATACGTATGAGCATAATGAGAGTATAGCCTATTCTCTTGCTTTGTGAAATGAAAAGTTATATAGGTACGTAAAAAAGCTGTACGTAAAAGTACAGCTTTATGACAGTTATGATGTCAGCATAATATTTTTATTTTTTATTGTTTTGAGTAGCAGTTAACACCGTTGCTGCTACTTTTTCAACGAATCCGTTCAAAGAAGCACCATCACTTCCCACCATTTGAATAAGCTGTTCGTTGGTGAATAAATCACTCACTAAACGAGCTGAAAGATTTGCGTCTTCCATGCTCATCGCTTTTCCGTCGGCGGTTTTTGCACAAAGATTTTGCTCAAGAGCTGCAGCGAAAACTTTTTGTACAGCACTCAGCTCTTTTTCTTTGGCAAAAGCATGGGCAATACCCATTTTTTTTGCTTCACGAACTTTCATGGCAATTTCTTGCTTTTTTTGTTCAGCAAAGGCAAGTGCCTCGTTTCGAGCTATCTCTACTGATAGCTCTGACTCGTATACTGCTTTTAATGCTTTTTCCGTAGATCCTTCTAAATCAAGACGATTAAGTGAAACTACAAAAGATTTTTTATCAATAGCATTTTGCTTCAAGGTTTTCTCAAGGGTATCCTTGATTTTGATATAATGAGGATCTTGTTTTAATTGTTCCTCATAATCATCTACTGATAAAAATTTAGCATCTTTACCATAATGCTTTTTTATATACAACAATTGTTGTATCAAAGCAGCCTTTCGAATAAGGCGTTTCATGGTTTTGAGATTTAAATCCAAAACATTTTGAATCTCATTGTAGCCAAGATAACGACATATTTGCATAAGCGTTGTCTTGATATCATCTACAACCTCCTCAAGCCACGGGTGCTCGTCAGGGTTAGGTTTAGCATCAATCATGGATTTTATTCCAGAGTGTAGCCAAAGTTTTTCCATTCTTTTATGATCAAATTTCATCTTTATCCCAAAATCACCATAGGCGATGTAATGATACAGTTGATCAAGATTGTTAATGTAGGACATTTTTAAATCTTGAATTTGAACAGAAAAGATACCTTTTCTGAATTGATATATAT
>JALWLM010000113.1 GCA_027084145.1 Crocinitomicaceae bacterium
CTTAATTGACACATGAGTTCTTCTAAAGCCTTCCAGTCATTTTGTTTTCTGTGGAGTAAACCTAACTGTCGAGCGTTTCTGGCTGTATGGACATCTAAAGGCAAGAATAATTCTTTGGGATGAATGCTTTTCCAAATACCAAAATCAACACCTTGATGGTCGTTTCTAACCATCCATCTAAGAAACATATTGATTCTTTTTGCGGCACTGTTTTTTAAGGGATTGGAAATATGTTTTTCACTTCGTGGTTCATGAGATGTTTGTAAAAAAATATTTCTAAAATGAACAATTCGACCTTTTATACCTTCAATATCAGGATGTTTTGAAAATGCTTTTTCCAGTCCGCCGTTACGGTATATGTTTTGTAAACTTCGTAAGAAGAAATCCAAGTCAGACGCATTAAAAGTTCGGTGAACAAAGTGGGGGAGTTGACCATTATAATTTAAAACATATTCGTAGGGGCTTTCTCCCATTATTTGAACTAAACGATGTCCGCTTTTAATAATCATTTTTCTATTTCCCCAGGCAATTGTAGCAACTAAAAAAGCAGTAATTTCAATGTCTTCTTTTTGATGAAATTGATGAGGAATTTGTATTGGATCGGAAGTGATAAAATCAGGATGATTGTATTGATTTGACTTAAAATCAAGATATTCTTTTAATTCCGCAAAAGTCATTATTCCGTAATGATTAAACCGTCTTTCATAGTGAAAGTTTTATCAGTCATATTCGCCAATTGCTTGTTGTGTGTAACGATGACAAAAGTTTGATTTAATTGATCTCTTAAATCAAAGAATAGTTGATGGAGTTCTTCTGAGTTTTTACTGTCTAAATTTCCCGAAGGTTCATCCGCAAAAATAATTTTGGGTTCATTGATGAGTGCCCTTGCTACGGCAAAACGTTGTTGTTCTCCTCCGGAAAGTTCTGAAGGTCGGTGTGTCTTACGTTTTCCAATTCCAAGGATATCGAAGAGTTGATCGGCATATTTGATAGCTTCTTTTTTACTCTTCCCTTTAATGAGTGCAGGAAGAATAACATTTTCTACGGCTGTAAATTCAGGCAGTAATTGGTGAAATTGAAAGATGAATCCAATATTTTGATTTCTAAATGCTGATAATTTTTTTTCTGAAAGAGAAAACGGATTGACATTATCGATACGAATTTCTCCCTTTGTAGGTTTGTCTAGTGTTCCTAAAATTTGTAAAAGAGTTGTTTTTCCGGCACCGGAGGGACCTACGATTGAAACAACCTCTCCTTGGAGAACTTCCAAATGAATTCCTTTTAAAATATGAAGACGATCGAAATTTTTATGTATGTCAATTGCTTGAAGCATGTATCATTTATTCAATTTTAGAGAATGCCCCATTTTATCTCTTTTAGTTTTAAGATAATTTTCGTTGTGCTTGTTACTTTCTATTTCTAAAGGTACGTTTTCTACAATTTCAAGTCCGTATCCAATAAGTCCTGTTCTTTTTTTAGGGTTATTTGTCATGAGTCTCATTTTTGTAACACCAAGATCACGTATGATTTGCGCACCGATTCCATATTCTCTTTCATCACCTTTAAACCCTAGCTTGAGATTTGCTTCTAATGTGTCATATCCTTCTTCTTGCAGTTTGTAGGCTTTTAATTTATTCTCAAGACCAATTCCTCTACCTTCTTGATTCATATAGACGATCACACCCTTTCCTTCATTTTCAATCATATCCATGGCTTTATGAAGTTGAGGTCCGCAGTCACAACGACAAGAACCGAAAATATCTCCTGTCATACAAGAAGAATGCACCCGTACTAAAATAGGTTCATCTTTATCCCATGTTCCTTTTACAAGTACTAAATGTTCTTTTCCTGTTGTTTTTTCTTTATAAAGAAATAGTTCAAAATTACCGTATGTGGTGGGAAGATGGACGTCAATAACTCTTTCTATTAACGATTCGTTTTTAATTCGATACTCGATCAAATCTTCAATAGAGATAATTTTGAGATTAAATTTTTTAGCGATTTCGATCAATTCAGGAAGTCGTGCCATGCTTCCGTCTTCATTGAGTATTTCAACAATTACTCCCGCAGGTTCAAATCCGGCCATTCGAGCAAGATCGATAGCGGCTTCTGTATGTCCGGCCCGTTTTAAAACGCCTTCTTTTTTAGCTCTAAGTGGAAATATATGTCCGGGTTTTCCTAGTTCTTCAGGTCGTGTATTCACATCTATTAAAGCTTTTATTGTTTTTGCTCTGTCAGATGCACTGATACCTGTCGTACAACCATGACCGATAAGGTCAACGGAAACGGTAAAAGGTGTTTCGTAAGCTGCTGAATTGCTTTGCACCATTAAATCAAGCCCGAGTTCATCACATCGACTTTCAATAAGAGGAGCACAAACAAGTCCTCTACCATGTGTTACCATAAAATTAATAACCTCAGGAGTGATATTTCTTGCAGCGGTAACGAAGTCTCCTTCATTCTCACGATCTTCATCATCAACGACAATAACGACTTTACCCGCTTTAATGTCTTCAATTGCTTCTTCAATGGTGTTTAGCTGAAAAGCCATAATTTTAATTTTGCTTTGTACAAATTTACGCTAAATAAACAGATATTTAATGCCTCTTTCGTATTAAATTGGACAGTTTTTCACAAATAAGGGTCCATTGGTATTTTGTTTTGACAAAATGTTGAGCATTTTCTCGAATTTTTTGATATTGATCTTTATCGTTTAAAAGTACTTGAATGCCTTCAATTATAGAAGAAGGGGTGTCTCCAATCATGATGTTATCTAAATGTGTAGCATTAATCGCATTATTAGCAAGATTTGTTGTAACACAAGGAACTCCTAATGCCATTGCTTCCAATAATTTGTTTTGCATTCCTGTACCGATAATCATGGGAGCTAAAAATATTTTTCCTGATAAGTAAGACTCCCGTATGTCATCTACCCATCCGCTTACGGTGATATTTTTATTTTTCTTTTGAAGCTCTAAAATACTTTTGTCGGGAGAAACCCCTGAAACAAGTAGTTTAGCAGAAGGAAAATGAGGTAAAATTTCATCGTGAATATAATGTACTGCCTCTATATTCGGAGGATAACTCATGTTACCGACAAAAACAAAGTCATATTTAATTTGTCTTGGCCGTTTTTCAAAAAAACAATCATCAACTCCATTGGGGATGACTTTTATTTTTTGTTTCTCAGGATGAAAAATAAGTTCTTTATCTTGTTCGCTAATAATGATTTTATAATCAAAATAATCAAATATTTTTTGTTCATAAATACGGAGTCTTTTTGCTTCAAATCTAACCAAGAGTTTCATGAGCCATTTTTCCGTTTTACGTCTTCGTTCCATCCCTGCACTCAATGCATCCATGTAATCTAATGTTTTCTTAATGTGATGAATGTTTTTTGTGTATTCAGTGGTACGAATGAGTTGATTATAAATATGGTCAAATGAATTGTTTTTAATGAGTTGATTGATTTTTTTTTGAGCTTTAAAACTGTAAAAATAACCTACTTGTAGCGGCTTTCCCGAAAACAAAGAAAGAAGGATATTGAATAGTTTAGAAAACCAATTGATTTTGATAATGATTAAATTTTTACAATACTGTTTAATGATTTTTTTTTGCTCGGTTGTTATTTTTTTATCGCTTAGAGTAATTAGTGTGGAGTCTGTTTTTGTAGATAATTCTCTAATTTGATAATATGCTCGTAACTTATCTCCTTTATCCAGAGGATAAGGAAATCGGGATAATATAATTAATGTTTGATGTTTGTTATATTTTTTCGATGAAATCAATGAATTGTTTTTTTACAAGGTGAATATCATGATTTTCTTTGATATACTTGATAGCGTTTTTACCTATTTTTTTTCTGGCATCTTCATTTTCTACAAGAATTGTAATCGCCTCTATAAATTCATCATCTGTTTCAGCTACGACAAGACAATCATTTTCTTTATAGTTAATTCCTTGTGCTCCTATTTTAGAGGTAACTACAGGGATTCCAATCGCCATCATTTCTAATACTTTAATTCTGACTCCCGAACCGGATAGAATGGGACTAATCATTATGCCGTGTTCTATTGCATAATCAAACGGATCATCAACAAAACCATCAATAAAGACTTTTATTTTTTCGTTTGTTCTAAAATTTTCAGGGAAAAACGAACCTGCAAGATGAAGCTCCGTATCAGTTTTTAATTTAGCAAACAGATGAATCAATCGATTAACTGCCTCAACGTTAGGTTCCCAATTCATAGCCCCGAGGTGGAATATGTTATTGTTTTTAAAATGATTTTGTTTATTCTTTGGGATGTTAATGGTAAAGGGAATGGTTGTTACAAGTTGGTTAACCCCCATGTTCAATATACGTTGTTCGTCTTCTTTTGAAATGGTCAATATTGCATCTACTTGCTTTAAAATATTGATTTCATATTTACTTAAATCGGAAGCTAGTTTTTTTAAGTAAAGTGATTTTATATAGCTGCGTTCATGTGTTGCGAAAAAACGCCATAATTCGGATTCAATATTATGTGCTCTTAAAATAATCTTCCCATTAAAAAAAGGTTGTATATCTTTAAGGTAAACCGTTGTAAATAAACTATCGAAAATGATAATGTCATAATCATTCGATTGAATTTCTTCTACCAATATCGTTGCCAGAGTAGGAGAGTAGAAGCGATTGACATTGAAAGAACCTTTTTTGAAAAAATTCTTAATAGCACCAGAAACATTGACTTTAGTGTTAATGTAAAAAGATTCAGGGTGAATTTTTTCTCTTAAGTCAGCAGGATATTTATTAATATCAAAAGGGTGCTTATCGGTTGAAATACAAAAATGTTTAACATGACATCCCGAAAGGATAAGCAGATCAACAAAAGTGCTCATTGCAACACAGCCTCCATCTATTCTCGGATAAATCGGTTTGTTTGAAAAATGGAGAATCTTCATGACGATGCTTTGATTTTATTGCGTATTGCTTTGATGAGTTGAAAGTCTAAAGGATGTTGATCGTTTGAAGCGCTATACATCAATCTAAAAGCGATAGGAGCAAGAACAAGAGCCGGAAGCCACATACCAAATATAGGTGAAACCGTACCGCTTTTTGCCAACCCTTCTCCAATAGATAATAAAACAAAATAGACTAAAAAGAGTAATGCAGCAATGACTACAGGTGCTCCAAATCCTCCTTTCTTGACAATTGCCCCTAAAGGCGCACCAACAAAAAATAAAATAATAATCGCAACTGTTAGTGCTAATTTTCTGTGAAACTCGATCAGGTATCCATCTAAATCTTTTTCAACAGAATTTAAAAATGAGAGCTGACTTTCCAGATTTTTCTTTCGTTGTCTGATTTTTACTTGCATGCGCGTTAAGACGTTTATTTTTTCTTCTACGGGAAGTGTATTAAGATTTAATGTTTTTAAGCTGTCAACTTTGGCGTTGATTTGACCGTTTTCAATTTCTGAGAGATGTTTTTTAAAAGCAATCGCTTGTATGAAAGGAAAATCATTTTCTATACTGCTGATAAAGTTCTTCAAAATCTCATTGTTTCTTTTTTGAATGGAGTCGAGAGCATCATCAATTTGAAAAACATTCAACATTTCATGTTTATTCCGAAATAAGTCTTCGTCAGAACGGTTGAGTTCAAATCCCGTTAAATCAATTTTAAATGTTGCTTGTTTGAATTTTGATCGTCTGGCAGGATATGTGTTGGCATTGATCACTTTATTTCCTTTAAGATCAAAAATAGGAGTGATTGGGTTCAACTCCTCCATAACAAAACCATTGTTTAATTGGAAGAAAAGATCGGCACCATTATCTGTTTTGTAGATTTTACCACTTTCGGCTCTGACCGTTTTAATGATCTTAGGGTTACTGTGGTCATGAATTAAAACTTCTTTAAAAATACCATTTGTTTCTTCTTTAATTTTTATTGCAAACCCATCTAATTCAGTGCTAAATCTTCCGGGAGTAAGAATGTTTGCAATTTTGGTGTTTTGAATATCAAAAATTAATGAATGAAGTTTAAGGTTTGCAACAGGAATTACATAGTTTGCAAAAAAGAATGTTGTTATTGCTATAATAAGAACAATACTTGTTAAAGGTTTTAAAATTTGAAACAAAGAAAGCCCACTTGATTTTAGTGCCGTTAGCTCATTGTTTTCGGAAAGATTCCCCAAAGTCATAATGGAGGAAAGCAATATAGCTAGAGGTAACGCTAAAGGAATAAGACTTGCTGAAATATAAAGTAAAAGCTCTAATATTACATTGACTGATAACCCTTTACCCATTAAATCATCAATGTACTTCCAAAAAAATTGCATAATCAGAATGAACATTGATATTGAGAAAGTAACAATGAACGGTCCGATAAAAGAACGAATACTAAAGTAAAATAGTCGATTTACTTTCAATGGAATATTTTAAAATTAAGTTAAATTATGCGCCTAGAACAGTTTTTAATTTTTCAATTTGATTATCCCATAATCGGATATTTTCATCTATTTCATCACTTTCTGCAAAATCAGTAATCATAACGATAACTGATTTAGTCATCGGGTCAACTTCATATTTTATTTCAAAATAAGCATCGTCGTCGTCTTCTTCATCCTCTAACCATCTCCATTTCATTTTTGATTTCGTTTTTTTGGTTAAAAGTCGAGCTTGTTCTTCATCTCCATCCCAAAAAAAAGTAAATATATCATCTTGAATATTAACATCATCGGCAAACCATTCACTTAGTCCCCCCGGAGTACTAATCATTCTGTCTAATGCTTTTGGTGAAGTTTTAAAAAGATACTCCAATTCAAATTTCTCTTTATATGACATGATTTTTATTTTTTTTCGCAATATACGTAATCTTTAAAAAATAAAAATTATTTGGGGCAATAAGATATTAATTAAAACATGACTAATACATTTTATATGATAACGTTATTTTTTTGTTAACGTTCTGCTGATAAAACAATTTATAAAAAGTATCTTTGAAATTAGATAAATTCAGAAATAATAAAATATGGACGGAAAAAGTCTGACACCGCAGGAAGTAAAACTGCAACAGTTGAAAGAAATATTGCCGGAAGCTTTTACCGAGGGAAAAATAGATTGGGAAAAACTAAAAGCTACGCTTGGAGAAGATATTAACTTTGCCAACGAAAGATATGTACTTAATTGGGCGGGGAAAAGTGATGCGTTTAAAGTATTGCAAGCACCAACAACCAAAACGCTTGTGCCCGACAAAGAACAATCAGTAAACTTTGACGAGACCGAAC
>JALWLM010000114.1 GCA_027084145.1 Crocinitomicaceae bacterium
GTTCCAATATCTAAGCTAACGGTCGCGCTGAGCACCCCTTAAGTTTAGTTTCAGGAAAGCCCGTTAGGGGTTTTCTGGAAATAAACTTAAGGGTGTGACTCCTGCATTTTGTTGTTCGTAGCGGAGCGTAGAATAACAAAAGGCAGGTGGCACACGAAGTGTGCTCAGCGCGACCGTTGTTCGTTCCCGCGGAGCGGGGACGAACAACGACTGACTCTAGCCGATAAATGACCGCTAGGGCATTTATTGGCTACGAGGTTTTGTTAGTCTTCTTCCTCATACTCCGTAAATACTTGCCTTGAAACTAAAGAATTATCATTGTGGATTGGAATCATTTCTCTTGTAGATTTATTAAAATAATTTTGTGTAATCTCATAAGCATTGAACAAGTCATCATCTAATGGAATTTCTGCATAAGGATTATAATAAATATGCAATCCATCTAATATTGTTTCATAATGTTCTGATGAATCACAAAAATGTACATCTGAACCAAAAACAAAATTATCCATTGGTATTCTGGTCGTCATTACCGTATGGGTTTTAGATAGTTTTATTTCTCTAAATCCTAATTTATCAACACCAAAATTAGCAATATAGCTATTTAAGTCTTCAATTCTATAGCGCGTAGATCTAATTGTTGAATTTGACATTTTACTTTGTGAAATTGCTTTGCCAAAAGTTCCTGTTGTTGAAAATATAATGGCACTTACTTCTTTGTAAGAATCATTGGTAAAAATTCCCAAATCTATTTTTTTGCCATTATTGTTAATAATATGAGTTATTTTTTTAGATGATGTATTATTAATTTGATCCATTGTTGGTGGAAGTATCCCGTATAGTACTTGATTTATCAGAGTATTGTTTTGAGTATATGATAAATGATTATCAAAAGGTGCTATGGCAAGTACAAAAGGTTTGTTTTTTACATGTTCTAATTTAGAATAAGGAAACTTTTTGTTATCTTTTCCAATAAATAAATCTTTTTTATCTTTTATTTTCCCAAGTAATTTTAGTATTGCATCCCGTGAATTAGCTTCATTTTTTGTATTAACAGTCTCTTGATATGCTTTTTTTGTATAATAATCTTTATTATTTGATAATTGATTATTGCTTGTAACAGCCTCCACATTTATAATTCTACCTGATGAATGAATGAGGTTAAAGTCAGGAGTTTCTTTTGAGTAATCAATTTTAAAATTTAAACTTTGAAATACTTTATTGAGATAAAGTTCCCAAAAAGATGAATTAAATGATATTTGAAATTCTTTAATAAATTTATCAGTTTCTTTTTTTCTACCTGATAGTCCTATTGCCCAATTTTGGATAGTACTTAATACATCTTCATAAGCATCTATTGTAATTAATTTTTTAAAATAAGGATGTAACTGTTCATCTTTTACTCTGGGAGTAAATAAGTCTATAGTCTCCATCTTGAGCCTTTTGTGTATTTAATTTGCTAGACTAACGGTCGCGCTGAGCACCCCTTAAGTTTAGTTTCAGGAAAGCCCGTTAGGGGTTTTCTGGAAATAAACTTAAGGGTGTGACTCCTG
>JALWLM010000115.1 GCA_027084145.1 Crocinitomicaceae bacterium
TGGGCTACAAACCTATTGATGTTTACGCTAAAAATATCACCAATCCCATGCCTATGGAAGAAGATGTTCAAACATTGGATGCAGTAACCATAACCATAAATAAAAACAATCGTAAATGGTGGTTGCTTGGGCTTGGAATTATTGCCGCTAAAATATTGTTTAGTGGTAAAAAAGGCATGAACGGGCCGGTTGAAGTGGATTTATAATAAAACCAAATGAATCTAAATGAAAGATATCATTGCAGAGATTATTCGCTCGGGGTCGGGTCAAATTGTTTTGGCCATTCTTTCTTTTTTATCCGGTAAATGGATTTTTCAATATCTAAAATCAAAGCATGAAATAAAAAAAACGGAGATAGAAGTAAAAAAAGAAGAAGTGAATTTGGATGCAAAAAAAGTAGAGGTTTTAACCAAACAATTTTTGGATCAATCTAAAATCATCCACATGCTCCAAGATGATTTATCTCAAATGCAAGGAAAAATACAAAAGTTAATGGATGAAAATCTAAAGCTTCAATCGGAAGTATATCGGCTAAAGTCGGAATTTAAAAAAAACAAATCAGCATTGGAAGAATGTTTGGGAAAATTAAAAAAATATGGCTCTTAATGATATTACCGGTTGTTTTTTCGTGTGCCGGAAATAAAAATGTTTTAAAGGATAAATCTACTATAAAACAAAAAGGAACGATTTACCGGGAAGTTCCCGGCGATAGTGTGATTGTAATAAGAGACACAATTTACAGGGATACGGTTATTGTCCACCGGACAAAATTTTTAAACCTTGTTGAAAGCTATAACAAAAATGGAGTGGTAAAAATTAAATGCGAGCAAAGAGAGGTTAAAGAAAAAGAAATATACGAAAGAGAAGAGAAAAAAAACATAAAAGAAATGGAAAAAGTGGCGCAAGGATTCAAAGATGTTTATTTCCTGTATATCGGGCTTATCCTTGTGGTACTTGTTATCGTTAATAAACTACTGAAATAATGGCCGATTTTGAAAAATATAAAAATACCATTTTAGAAGTTGAAGGCGGTTATCAGGCTGACCCGGATGATCCGGGCAATTATAATTCGCTTGGTGAGCTGGTGGGAACAAATCATGGAATATCAGCACGTTTTTATGAACGTGTTTTAGGTTATCCGCCTTCCGTTAGCGACATGAAGGCCATTACAAAAGATTTAGCATTAAAACTTTACAAAAAATATTATTGGGATCCATTGTTAGCGGATTATATCAATTCTCAAGCCGTGGCCGAAACATTTGTGGATCATGGCATCAATGCCGGCAAACGAACGGCAATAAAAATTATGCAACGAGTATTGAACGAGAACTTTTACACAAATCTACAGGTGGACGGCATTATGGGAAACCAAACTTTGAGAGCAATAAATTCATCGCCGGAAAAAGAACTTTTTGATTTATACAATCAAGCAAGAATAAATTACTACATGTCTATTGGAAATGGTAAATGGATCCGTGGTTGGATAAATCGAGTAAACAGGATATGGGATAAATACAAATATATCGGTGGTGGATTGGCTTCGCTTATGATG
>JALWLM010000116.1 GCA_027084145.1 Crocinitomicaceae bacterium
TTTGTTTTCCTTATGGTTTATTTCAATCGCACCAAACATTCTTCTGTAACTAAAATACCAATCACCTGCATTAAAACTTCTTCTTTTTTCAATTTCCAAAAAATCAAAATCATTGTCTCCATAGGGCAAAACACGAATACCGTTTTTATAAATATATAATCCTCCTATGCTCTCACATTTTTCTTTTAATATTTTATAAGTTTCTAAAGGTATAGATGTTTCAGATGCTTGACCTTGTATTGCGGCAAAATTTAGTGAAAAAGAGCCACATAAAACTTTTTTTCCTTTTGCCCCATTCCAAGGTAAATGATACTCAACAGGTTCCTGTCCGTATATTGATATTTTTCCATGAAATGTTCCATATTCATCAAAAGTACCTTCAAATCTATGATCAGCATTTGCAAAGTCTTGCGGTGTAAAAAATGCTTCTTCCTCGATAATATCAATGGAAAGATCATCAGAACGATTATGCCACCTAAATCCTGCCTTTATTTTAGGCGGTTTATGATTGGGGATCATAGTATTTGTAAAACCGAGCAGATGCTTGTGAAGTTTAGAATACTCATTTGTTTCTATATCAAGATCTTCTTTGATAATCGGATCGGAAGGTAAAATATAAAAATGCGTTCCGCTCGAAACTCGTAAATCAGGTTCTTTTAGAAACTCTGCTTCTTTTAGTGGGTTAATAGTAAATTGTTCTAATTCATTAGATATTGCATAAAATAAATTTTCTGGAACTTTATCCGACAATTGAAGCAAATTATCTTTAACTTCTTGTATCATATCGGCAATATCATCTGCATCGGGGAAAGTACCTGATGAAAAAGTTTTAATTGGTATGGTGATTTCATCGATATTTACACCGGGTATCTCAAACATTTTCCAGTTAATAAATGCCGCTACCAGATCATGGTATCTTTCTTTATTACCTGTATAACGTTTTGCTTTTGTTAAGATTAAAACTTGTGGTCCGATAATTGATATTGCAAGCCTTCCAATTCCTTTTTCACCCATGGACGGGCGTTCTTCTTTAGTCGGGTCTTTTGGAGGTGGAACAATAGATTTTGAAATATCTACTTTACTATCTGTTCCAAGTGTAAGCCAGCGATTAATAAAATCATCCAATGTCATTCCAAGCCCATTGTCACGTAATACAAACAAGCCGTCTGAGACATAATAATCGACTATAACATCATCAGCATATGCATCATGTGCATTTTTAAAAAGTTCATTGATTGCTGTTGGAATACCAGCTATTTGCTGCCGACCAAGCATATCTACCGTTCTAGCTCTTGTTTTAAAGCTTACTTTGTTGCTTTTACTATACATCCCCCCTGCTTTACATATATTTTCAATAATTTTTTTTGTAGTGTATCTTACAGCATTTTGTGGATTGTATTGAGATTTATTCTCAAAAATATTTCCTTTTTCATTTTGTAGAGCAACTTCTTTTTTAAATGGTTTATAGTTTACAATTTTTGCATAAAAATAATTTTCTTCTTTTTTATCTTGAAAAACTTTATCTATTTTCCCATAACCGTAATATACGCC
>JALWLM010000117.1:0-5597 GCA_027084145.1 Crocinitomicaceae bacterium
GTTAGAATCTCTTCCTTTAGATGATGATAATGATATAAAAAAGAATACCAATAATAAATATTAAACAAAAAAGAGTTATGAAACCAATCACTTTTTTAATTACACTTTTTTCAGTCTTAATGTTAAACTCATCCCTTGCACAAGACGGAGAGGCTTTATATAAAGCAAAATGTAGTGCTTGTCATATACTGGGAAAAGATGGTACAGGTCCTAATCTTAATAAGGTCAGACAAAAATGGGCTGATGCAGGAGAAGAAGAATTTATTTATGAGTGGGTAAAAAATCCTCAAGAACTGGTTGCCTCCGGAAAAAGTCAGGTAGCAATAAAATCAGAAGCTTATAGTGCTATACCAATGCCTCCACAAGATTTAACTAAAGAAGAAATAGATGCTATTTTCGAATATATTGACGCTCACTCTGAAAAAGCAAAAACGGAAGTTGCAGCAAGTGAAGAAACAAGTGAAAAAAGTCAACCTACAGTAGTAGAAGTTCCCGATTATGATACGAACTTAATTCTTTTTTATTTACTCATAATACTCATCATCGTTCAACTTATTGTGCTTAGTACAATTTACAAATCTATTAAAGGTATCATTAACCTAGACCCATTTAAAAATAAATTTGGAATCATATTAGCGTTCATTGCTGTTTCTCTTTTCAATAACAATAGTTACGCATTGGCTCTTTCCGAAGAAAAAGGTTCTTCAGAGGGACTACCTTGGCTTTTAGTCGATAACTCTGATTTGATTATTTTAGTTATCGTAAACTTTATCTTACTTCTTTTAGTTCTTTATTTTAAAAAGTTATTAAATGATTTGGTCAAAACAATAAGAACAGAAGACGATATTAAAGAAGAACCTAAGTTTAGTAAAATATTAGTTGATGCTGTTCCTATAGAAGAAGAAGATACTATTCTAATGGAACATGAGTATGACGGTATTCGTGAGCTTGACAATAGACTTCCACCTTGGTGGTTATGGATGTTCTATGCTACAATTATTTTTGCTATTGTATATGTATTCAATTATATGATTTTAGGAACAGGAGACTCTCAAATAGAAGAATATAATAAATCAATAAAAATTGCTGAACAACAAACTAAAAAATACTTGAAAGAACAAGGTATGCAAATTGATGAAAATAATGTTACTATTACAAATGACGAAAAAGATTTAGCTGAAGGGAAAACATTATTTGAAACAAATTGTATCGCTTGTCATGGCCCTAACGGTGAGGGAAATATTGGACCAAACTTAACTGATCGTCATTGGATTTACGGTTATGAAATTGGAAAAGTATTTAAAACAATTAAAAACGGTACTTCTAAAGGAATGCCTTAACAAGCTTAAAAATAAAACCCTGTCCAATGAAGAAATATAATTTCTTACGTTCTTAGCGTACCTGAAGATAAAGGAAAAGAACCAGAAGGAGATATTATTGAAAAATAAAACATAAAAAACAACCTCTGAAAGGAGGTTGTTTTTATTTTAGCTAATCATGGAAAAAAACGAAGAATTCAGAGACCATATTGCTACAGTTGACGAAAAGGGCAAGAGAGTTTGGGTCTATCCTAAGAAACCTAAAGGAAAATGGTACAAACGAAGACAAATAGTCGCTTATCTCCTTTTAGCTTTTTTGTTTATTGCTCCACATATAAAAGTAAATGGACATCAATTGCTTTTATTTGATATTTTTCATCGAAAATTTATCATTTTTGGGAAAGTATTTTGGCCTCAAGATTTCTATCTTTTTGCCATAGGCGCAATATTAAGTATTATATTCATCATTACTTTCACAGTCATTTACGGAAGGATATTTTGTGGATGGATATGTCCACAAACCATTTTCATGGAAATGGTCTTTCGAAAAATAGAATACTGGATTGAAGGAGATTGGACACACCAAAAAAAATTAAACAAGGCTCCTTGGAATACCGAGAAAATTCGAAAAAAAGTCCTGAAACATGTTATTTTCTGGGGAATTTCATTTCTTATTGCAAATACATTTCTTGCCTATATTATCGGTGCTGATGAATTATGGAAAATACAGACTGATCCCATAAAAAAACATATTGGAGGACTAATTGCAATCATTATTTTCACCTCTATCTTTTACGGTGTATTTGCTTTTTTAAGAGAGCAGGTTTGCACCACAATATGTCCTTATGGTAGATTACAAGGGGTATTACTTGATCCTAATTCAATGATCGTTGCTTATGACTACAAAAGAGGTGAACCTAGAGGAAAGTATAAAAAGAATGAAAACAGAAAAGAAGCAGGGAAAGGTGATTGCATTGATTGTAAACAATGTGTCTATGTGTGTCCTACCGGTATAGATATCCGAAATGGAACTCAACTGGAATGTGTCAACTGTACAGCTTGTATTGATGCTTGTGATCACATGATGGAAAGTGTTGGATTAGAAAAAGGACTGATCCGTTTTGTATCTGAAAATGGAATTAAAGAAAGAAAAGGATTCCAATGGACGAGACGTGTTATTGCTTATACGACATTATTGTCTGGAATGCTACTCCTAATGATTTATTTATTAGTTGCACGAAAAGATTTTGAAGCCACAGTACTTAGACAACGGGGCAGTACTTATCAAATCACTCAAGATGGCATGGTAAGTAATATCTTCAAAATCGGACTGACCAATAAAACTAAAAACACATACAAAATTTCATTAAAAGTGGATGGAATTCCTAAAGCTAAAATTAAATTAGCTGTGCCAAAACTTATTTTAGATGAAGAAGAACGAGAAATAGAAAGATTCATTGTCGAATTACCAATGGATGAAATAAAACATGGCAAAAGAGATATTACTATTGTTATTATAGGAAATGGCAAAGAAATTCATCGAATTAAAACTAAATTTATAGGACCTTTATTATGAATTGGGGCAAAGGATTAGCAATTGCAATGGGGATGTTTATCATTTTTATCATGACAATGGTAGTTAAAATGATGAGCACCAATACTGATTTAGTCGAGGATGATTATTACAAGAAAGATGTTGCTTATCAAAATGAAATTAATGCCCTAAAAAGAGCTAACCATTTAGAAGAAAAAATAAACATCAAACAAACCGAACAACACATTGTAGTTGAAATACCTTCAAGCATTCATGCCGAAAATGTTACTATTAAATTTAGACGAATTAATAATGCCAAACAAGATAAAATCATCAATATAGAAGAAATGACATCACTCATTAATAAAGATAATCTTGAAAAAGGACGGTATAATTTGGTTATAGAATATGAGATAGACAATCAACAATATCTCCAAAAGGAATCTATTTACATTCAATGAATGAAATTATTTTAACCGGTTTTTTAATAGGATTAACTTCCAATTTTCATTGTGTAGGGATGTGTGGACCTATTGCTTTAGCAATTCCGGTCAACAGACAAAATAATCTTACCATTTTTAAAGATGCCTTCCTATACAATTTCGGACGTATTATCACCTATTCTTTATTAGGAGCTATTGCAGGAATGATTGGTTTGACGATACAGACATTTAATATCCTCCAATGGTTAAGCATTATTTCAGGAATCATAGTTATACTCTATGCTTGGAAAAAATATTTCCTTAAATTTTTACCCAAACTTCAACTCAATGGTTTTTTTTCAACAAATAAAATCGGTAGTTGGATGCGAAAATCTTTAAACTCATCCTCGCCTTTTCGATTACTTTTTTTCGGAATAATCAACGGATTACTTCCCTGTGGCATGGTATATCTAGCATTAGCGAATGCGATCTTATCGGGTAATTTATTAAATGGTGCTTTGGCGATGTTTTCTTTTGGTGTAGGAACACTTCCCGTTATGGTGGGAATTATTATTGCTTCTAATAAAATTTCTCCTAAAGTTCGGGAAAAAATGAATCGTATGATTCCCTATATGCTAACAATTGTTGGCTTGCTAATTATTCTCAGAGGACTCAATTTAGGTATCCCTTACATCAGTCCTAAGGTTTCTTTTGATAAAACAGCACATCAAACTAAGGAAGATAAGCCTAAAAATGAAGTAACGATGGACTGCTGCCACAAACCCGAATAATATTACTCATTAAAAGAATACAGGAGGACGTTTAATATCAATTTTGGCGTCTTTAAATAATGAAGAACTTGAACGGATGCTAAATAAAAAACTCTTATTTCCTCCAATGGGCACCCAATGGAAAGCCAATGTCCAACAATGCATGTTCCGGTTTAAGGAAAAACGCGCATTGGTTATCTTCTTTGTTTCAAAATCAAAGTTTGTTGTTGCACTTAATTTCCATCGTCTTGTAAAACTAAGGTCTCCATTTATCATAAGAGTTTGAATACTTTTTATTTTATTCGGAGAATTTGCGGTAATATTTGTATTTGCCGTTATTGTATATACATGAGACAAAGATAATTTCCATGGTATATCAAAATTTAGAACATACTCCGGATGTAGGTAGAAATACTCAAAGTCGGAATTCCAATTTTGACTAATCTGCTCTATACTTTCATGAATTTTCTTTCTACTCTCTTTTGATGTAAACGTAAATGTAGTTGCAAAACTTGTTGTTAAAAACCTTCCTAAACGTCCATTATTTAAAGCGTAATCCTTAATTGTTTTTCCTGTTGAGTCAATCCAATCGTAAGGAGAAAATGTAGCATTAATTACATGATTCATCCATTTTGCCGGACTTGTACGCATGGCAACTCTAAAATTAGATAACTGCATTGAATCTTTTAGCAAATCATAATTACCGCTAATGGATAAAGCATCTATAATCCGCTTCTTTTTAAATCCTGTCAAAGTATCTTTTTCTGATTTGAATTTCAATTCAAATGTATTATTAAATCCAAAATTGATTAAAGCTCTATCCTTTGTCTGTGTTACCCTGTATAAAGATTGCTCAAATGGTGAATAAGTGACCGGCTCCTGATTGACTCCTACTGAATCTGCTATTGAAGTATTGAGCTGAGGGCTATAATCAAAACTAAAAGTAGGCATTAACACATGACGCATCAATGTTTTTCTTTTCCCAATAAAACGGTAATAACTATAAACACTCGTATTTAACTGTGCTTTAAAAGACAATTGATGAGCCATTCCTGCTTTTTGTATCGTATCTTTAATCGTTGTATTATTTACAACATCATAGCCCTTTCTTATTTGTTGGAAATTAATCATATTACTGTAATTTACCGATGGTGTTAATTTCCATGTATTTCTAAACAACGGGATAACTGTTAATAATTGTGCATTCTGTTTAACTCCATTAAGAAATTCATCTTTTATCAGATCATATCTATTTTGTTGTAATAAACTATCCGAAAATGTAGAACGATTCTGTGCTTCAAAACTATAAGAAACACCAAATCTTTGATAAACCTCTTTTACAAAACCTCTCTTCCTTTGTGCAATTTTTTTCAATGGAGAAAAACGGGTTACATTAAAATTAAGTACCGGTGCCGATAAAGAAATATTTTTTGAAAGGGAATTTTGTCTCATTGACAATTTCATTCCCGCCACAAAAGGTTTTCCGGGAAAATTCCTTCTTAGCGTGATATCAGAATTAAATGTATTATTAAAATATTGCTCATTGATAGGG
>JALWLM010000117.1:5607-7255 GCA_027084145.1 Crocinitomicaceae bacterium
ATAAAATTTACATTAGATTTTAAATTCCAATAAGGATTTGATTGAGGTTCTTGAGAATGCATCCAACGAACAGTGGTTTTATTATTCACTAAATTACTTGGAAAACCTAATCTAAACTGTTGAAAACCAATATTAACAGATCCTCTATATTTATACCTCTTCGCATAATCCGTTTCATTTCTAAGTCCCCAACTCCCTCTACTGAACAACGTCCCGTAAAATGTCGTTTGCAAACGGTCATTAATAGGAATGTAGTACCCCAAATCTTGAAAACCAAAACCATATTGTGTTGCAATATCAATACTTGGGAATAAAAAACCCTGTTGCCTTTCTTCCTGTTGAGGTATCACTATAAAAGGTAAACCTAAAGGTGTGGGAACCCCTGCAACCCATAAATTCATTGGTCCTGATACAATACGTTTGTCCGGAATAAGAATTGCCCTGGAAAGCTGAAAATGATAATGAGGTTCTTCAAGTTCACATGTTGTAAAGCGTCCTTTTAGAAAATGAACTTCCTCGTTTTTATGACGCTTTGCTGTTTCCATGTAAAGATAATTTTCATCCTGTTTTATCTTTACCTCCGTGATATAACCTTTTTTTGTATCAAAATTATATCGAATACTACCTGCCTCTATCTTTTCCCCTAAACTTGTAAATATTGCTTGTTGCACCTTATTGGAGTCATTATCATATACGTAAGACGCTAATACTTCATTTTTGTCCAAATCAATTAAGATATAACCGGCTTCCATTCGTATATCTCCATTATCTACATAAGATTCATTAAACAAATGAACCTGATTAGATTTTATATCCATATAAATAGAGTCCTTTGCTCCATATTCAATGGGTGAATCAAAGTCATTGGCATCGATAAAAAGCGTATCTTTTATCTGTCCCCAACTAAAAGAGTTGGATATTATCAACAATAATGCGATTAAAACTAAAGATATGGAATGCTTTTTGAACGTCAAATGTATTGTACTTTTGTAAGTAGCGAGCAAATTTATCAAAATATATGTTTCAATAATGAAAAAACGTGCTTTACATAACAGAATTTATGCCATTTTATGGGGGATATTTTTCCTTATCTCTCCTTATAACTTTGCACAGGAAGATGAATCGAATTATGCTGCAATAAAAACCATCGTTATTGATGCCGGTCATGGAGGAAAAGATCCGGGATGTCACGGTCGATTTGCAAAGGAAAAACATGTCTGCCTTGCAATTGCATTAGAATTAGGAAAAATGATTGAAGAGAAATATCCGGACATTGAAGTCATTTATACTCGTAAAACGGATGTTTTTGTTGAATTAGATGAAAGAGCGGCCATTGCCAACAGAAATAAAGCGGATTTATTTATTTGTATTCATGCTAATGCTGCAAGTCCTAAAGCAAGAGGAACAGAAACGTTTGTGCTTGGTTTACACAGAACTGAATCTCAACGCAAAATTGCCGAAAGAGAAAATGCTACCATCTTTTTGGAAGAAGGAGGAGCTGAAAAATATAAATCTTTTGACTTATCACCTGATGCGATTATTGCTCGACAAATTCAATTAAGTGTTTTTTTAGACCAATCCATCAATTTTGCATCAAAATTACAAAGAGAATTTAAAGCCATAGGACGTTATGACAGAGGTGTAAAAC
>JALWLM010000118.1 GCA_027084145.1 Crocinitomicaceae bacterium
ACTTCGTATTATGATCCCCCAATTGACTTTCTAGAGGAACCTATTGCTTTTAACGGGAAAGATACACCATTAGGGAAATTACGTTCAATTGACGTAATACAGGAATACCTCGTAGAAAGTAAAAGTACATATATCGAGCATATTCGTGAAAAGGTATTAGATATTGCCCATTGGTCTGGAAAAAATGGATGCCACCTACTCTCCTTCCCAGAATATTCAATACCTCCTCAAATCCTCTTAGACCTACAAAAATTAGCTGTAAATTATTCAATGATCATTGTTGCAGGAACTCATCGAGTGCATTCTGGTATCAATGTGAAATCAATATATAGCGATTTAGGAATTTATGACGATTCTAATTTTATAGGGTGTGCATGTAGCCCAATCATTTGTCCAGATGGATCAGTATGTCTTGCAAAAAAAATTAAAAAATCAAAATGGGAGCCCAATCTCGCTACACCTGAAAAAGAGCCTAAATCTTTTCGGATTAAATGCAAAGGGGAAGAGATTTCAATCTCTGTAATTCCATGCATTGATAGTCTTCATACAGACGTTATTGGTAAAATATTATTCAACAATAAACAAAAACCTAATATTATCATTTGTCCTTCAGAATCTCCTTCTACATCCTTATTTGAGTCAATAGGGAATATTCTTGCTTCCAGTGAAACACTGTTTTGCTATGTCAACACAGCTGAAACTGGCGGAACTTTTTACAATATCCCAAAAGCATGGGAAACATATTTGAAAGGCCACTCACACTTTCATGAAAAGTTACCATCAAGTACCGAAGCAATACTAGAATTGGACATAGATCATAACTGCTTCTATACAAAAAAAGGCTCGTTAGACAACTCTTTCAACTGCTATCATCCTTTCCCATATCCAATAATTTATACAAAAGAAAGTTATTGGCTAAATGATGTCAGAGTCTTGAAAAACGATATAGCCGAATGGCTAAAGTCATCAGATATAACCGCAGCAATAGAGTGGATAGACCTTTATTTATCAGAAAACCTTTCAAAGATCCCAAATCTTGTTGGGGAGAATTTAAAATATATAAGGCATAGTATTTTGCCATTATACGATGGCAATGTTGACATGATTGAGAAATCAATTTCATATGTGCCCATTAATGAAAAAATAAATAACACGATTTTACTATGGGCAATTAGAGTAAATAATACAATTGACCTTCTTTCTAAGCTTATCAAAGAAATCCATGATGATTTAGCTGACGATTTATTTTCATGTCTAAGCGATCAGAGGAAAAATAGAAAGAAATTACCTCATATACCTGATGACTTGCCCCCAGAGACAGTGTCAATTTCAACACAATCTGTTGGTGTGCAAGAATTCTCTGGTGAATCAGAAATTATTGAATCTTTCCAAAACAGGGGAGCTGATATCGACCAGGTCCGTAACTTTTTAAGCAATCCAGATAATAAGGTAATTGTTGTGACCGGCGCTATTGGGGTGGGGAAAAGTGCTTTTATTAATTGGATGTTTAAGAAACAATTTGGAGATTGGGAAGTATTAAGAATATATA
>JALWLM010000119.1 GCA_027084145.1 Crocinitomicaceae bacterium
GGATATCCAAAAGAAAGAGACGAATAAATTCTCGTGCCTTTTTTAATATTTGCAGTAGATGGAAGCTCAAAAGAAAATCTTCCTTCCCCTTTTCCTTTTAGCTTTGTCTGATAGCGATTGTCTGAGACATCTAGATATCCTTGCAAAGAAGAAAACGATGAAAAAAGCTTTACATGCGCAAGATCTTTTTTAACATAGCTTACTTGCCCCACAGCAAAACCGAGTTTATCAAGCACTAAATCTCCCTTTGATATTTTTTTATCTGCGTCTTTTATAAAAAGGGTTATGTACCCTTCTTTGTTGAAAGGAATTTTTGTTGCGATTTTGTATTTTGGCTCCTCTACTTTTGCGTTTTGGATAAATTCTTCTAAGGTCTTAATTTTTTCTTTTAAAGCATAGTTTTGGTAAGCTAAGGGTTCAAGTTGTTTTATTCTTTTTTCAAGGTCTGACTCACTTTGTTTTTGAGCATCAAGGCTTAGGTTGTAAAAGAAAAGATAAATTCCTGCTAATTTGGATTTTAAAATATAAGAAGGTGAGTCATCTACAAACCTTACAAACAAAAGAAGCAAAATCACCAAAACGCTAAGAAACACAAAAAAGTTTCTTTTTGTTTTTCTGCCTCTAGTATGTAAATGTGTTTTCATAGCTTACTAATGCATCTTTAAATGATTCTGGATCATCTAAAATTCTGCTTGTTCCTCTTACCACTGCAGTAAGAGGCTCATCTGCAACCTTTACATCAAACCCAATTTCTTCTTTTATAAACTCATCTAAGCCCTTTATAAGCGCTCCTCCACCTGAGAGGTAAATCCCGCTTTTCATTATATCTGCGACAATCTCAGGAGGTGTTATCTCAAGGGTTTCTTTTATCGCATCCACAAGTCTTTGAAGTGAAGGAAGTATTGCTTCACGCACATCTGAATCTGTTATTATCACTTCCCTTGGAAGGCCAGATACAAGGTACCTCCCCCTTATAGTCATCTGCTTTTCCTCAGGAAGCGGTATTGCAGAAGAGAGGGTTTTTTTCACTTGCTCTGCGGTTTTCTTTCCAACAAGCACTTTAAACTCATTCCTTATATAATCTGCGATTTGTTCATCTAAAAGATCACCTGCAACGGGAATATTTTTTGCGTTAACTATTCCACCCAGAGAAATTACTGCAATATCTGTTGTGCCTCCGCCTATATCAACAATCATGTGTCCTTCTGGATTCTCAATCGGAAGGCCAATCCCAATTGCTGCCGCCATCGGCTCTTCTACAATAAGCACTTCTCTTGCTCCAGCAGATTTTGCTGCATCTTCTACCGCGCGCACTTCTACATTTGTGATTCCACTTGGAACTCCTACCACCACCCTAGGACCAAGAAGACCTTTGTTTTTTGTCGCAGTTTTTATTAAGTAGTAAAGCATCTCTTGTGTTACCTCAAAATCAGATATCACTCCATCTACCACAGGCTGAACCGCTTTTACATACGCAGGTGTTCTTCCAAGCATGTCTTTTGCTTGTTTTCCTATTGCTACAACTTGGTTTGTTTTTGTGTTAAGAGC
>JALWLM010000120.1:0-913 GCA_027084145.1 Crocinitomicaceae bacterium
GGGATTGCTTCCTTATAAATGCTCTCTGGAAAATAAAGGCTTATATGGTGCTTATAATGAGGAAAATAAAATCTTAAAAGGTTTGCAAAAACATAATAGATTACCGCCCACATGACTTCATGCCAGAAAGGATTTCCAACAGGGATATTTTTTGATTGTGGTTTAGGAAATTCTAAATTCTCAAAGTCTATATTCCCATTTATCAGTAAGGAAAATCCATTTACCCCCATAGGTTCTAAAGTTATGTGATTTGGTCTTATGTATCCTTCTTCAAATACTCCAACGACAACTTTTTTCATTTGGCAAACTTCCCTCGCTATAACGTGATGTTTTCTGTGGTCACTGAATAATAGAACTATGTCAATATTCTTTTCATCAATAAATTTTTCAAGAAATTCACCGAACTCTTCTATTTTCCCCTTATAATTTACGCAATCTTTAGGATAAAAAATAAAATCCCCTCCGTTGAAATTTATCTTATAAACTTTTGCACCAGCTTTTTCTAAATCTTTTTTCAATCTCCAGAAAAAAGGACCTCTTGGGCTTTGAAGTAGCAAAACATTTTTGCCTTTATAAAATTCTAAGCATTTGAGAAAGCCCATTAATGCCTCCCAATAAGTTTTTTAAATCTAAAATATGGTTCCAGAAAATATTGTATTATAGTCCAAAGTTTAAGTTTTAATGGTTTTTTATATCTCAACTTATAAAGTTCTTCAATAGCTTCTTCAGGGGAGATTCTTACGTTCTTTTCAATACTAACATACATAGGATATAAAATTAAAGAAGCAGCTATTAACTCTTCTAGAGTTCTTTTTTTCTTTCTCCTTTTCACCGGAAAAATATCTTCGGTTAAGCCCCAACCTGAATAAAAAGGCTGTCCGTAGCATACTACTTTCTTTTCTCTTAATAAAGA
>JALWLM010000120.1:923-1545 GCA_027084145.1 Crocinitomicaceae bacterium
GGAAGTTAAAACATGGATTTCGTCTGCGCAGTTTATTAAGTCGTGTGTAGAACAATTTCTACAAATTTCATCACAGTACTTGAGAAGAATATTGTCTGGGTAATTCCCTTCTCTATAACCTTTCGCAACATCTGGATGAGGTTTGTAGACTATATAATCATCAGGATTTCTTTCCCTTACAGCTTTTAGCAGTTCAATATTTTTCTTTATTTTAGGAGAACCGTAAATAATAGAAGCATCTCTTTCAACCTGTCCGGGAACAACGATTATTTTTTTATCTTTTGTTTTTGGCTTCCATCGGTTTTCCATAATGTTATATTTAGTTAAATTCTTTTTGAGAATTAGAGTTCTTAAATTTTTTGCTCTTTCAATAAGAGTACTATCAAATTCATGAAAATTAAGCATATTTTCAAGCAAAGAAGGTTTTGAAGAATCATAGTATATACCAACTGGGTCAGCTACTAAGGAAATTGGGATAGATAATCTAACACCTAAACCAACAGAACGAATAAAACCATCTTCAAGTTTTATGATCTTTATATTTGGTTCCTTTATTTTTATCCCTTCTTTTTCAAGAGTCATACCCCAGACATATAAAGATATTTTTTTTTGTTTTTTTAAT
>JALWLM010000121.1 GCA_027084145.1 Crocinitomicaceae bacterium
GCCCTGACAATGGTATTAAATCTTCCAAAATATTCTAATAACGTTACTAATAAAAACGTCCCTAGGAAAACACCAAAAAAAAGTAACAATCCCTTCAATATTTTATTGAAGTAGAATTTTCTTATAAACTCATCTATTTCCGATATTAACCTTTCGAAAGATGTCATCTTTTTTTCTTGAAAACGTTTTTTTTCCTGTTTTGTTTCAACTTTTTTAAGTCTTTAATCCAATCATCATTCATTTATCCTTGCAAAATACAACATATTCATCACACAAATATCTATCTTTGCAACAAATAACAAGGATATGAGTAAAAAAAATGTTCGCGTAAGGTTCGCTCCTTCTCCAACAGGACCACTTCACATGGGAGGAGTAAGAACAGCTTTATACAATTATTTATTTGCTAAAAAACATAATGGAACTTTTATTTTAAGAATAGAAGACACTGATCAAACCCGCTTTGTTGAAGGAGCGCAAGAATATATAGTAAACTCATTAGAATGGGCAGGAATTATCCCTGATGAAAGTCCTGAAAAAGGAGGAAATCACGGTCCCTATATTCAGTCTCAAAGAAAAGATCTTTATCGTCCTTTCGCTGAAAAACTAGTTGAAGAAGGAAAAGCATATTATGCTTTTGATACACCGGAAGAGTTGGATTCAATGCGGTCACAGGCAAAAAAAATGGGAATGCCGAATTGGCAATATAACGGCGTTACGAGAACTTCAATGAAAAATTCCATTTCTCTTCCTTCCGATGAAGTAAAAAAGAGGATAGAATCCGGAGAACCATATGTTATTCGCTTTAAAATGCCTAGAAACACAGATGTTCGTTTTGAAGATATCATTCGTGGGTGGGTCGTTGTTAACACAAACAACTTAGACGATAAGGTTCTTTTTAAATCTGACGGAATGCCAACTTATCATTTAGCAAATATTGTTGATGATCATTTAATGGAAATATCACACGTTATTCGTGGAGAAGAATGGCTTCCATCGGCACCTCTTCATGTTCTTTTATATGAAGCACTTGGATGGGAACCCCCTCTATTTGCTCATTTACCTCTTATTTTAAAACCGGATGGTAATGGAAAGTTATCTAAAAGAGACGGTGATCGTCTAGGGTTTCCCGTGTTTCCATTAGATTGGAAGACATCTGATGGAGAAATTTACCCCGGATATAAAGAACAAGGGTATTTTCCTGAAGCATTTGTTAATATGCTTGCTTTTTTAGGTTGGAATCCGGGAACAACTCAAGAGATATTTTCATTAGATGAACTAATCTCTTCTTTTTCTTTGGAACGAGTATCAAAAGCCGGGGCAAAATTTGATCCCGATAAAACAAAATGGTTTCAACAACAGCATTTAAAAAACAAAGACAATACCGTTTTAGCTCAAATGCTTAAAGAGCTGTTTAATGTTTCTATGGAATTAGAACGATTGGCGGTTGTTTGCGGTTTAATGAAAGAAAGAGCTACTTTTTTAAAAGATATTCTTACTGAAGGTCATTACTTATTTGAAGCACCTGAAGAATATGATGCTAAGAC
>JALWLM010000122.1:0-1010 GCA_027084145.1 Crocinitomicaceae bacterium
ACCTTATTGAAGGAAATATTGACGGACTTATAAAAAATTTTAAATCCTTGTTTGCCGCAATCCCTTATACAAACTTTACAAAGAATGAGATCGACTCTTACGAAGGCTTTTACGCAAGCGTAATTTATTCTTACCTTGCCTCTCTCGGCATAGACTTGATTGCCGAAGACACAACAAACAAGGGAAGGATAGACTTAACTATTTTACTTCCCGATAAGGCGTACATAATTGAATTTAAGGTAAAAGACGGAAAGGAAGAAAAAGGCCCACTTCAGCAGATAAAAGAGAAGAAATATTACGAAAAATACCAAAACAAGGCGAAAGAGATTTACCTGATTGGGATGACTTTTGATAAGGGTGAGAGGAACATCTCAAGATATGAGTATGAGAGATTATAAATTATAGATTTTGAATGAGGAATGAGGGATTCTGAATTGAGGAAGGTTTTCTTTAATAAGAAATTTTGAATTATGAATTATGAATTGAAATAAGGAAAACATCTATTTGATTTAAAAGAAGTTTTTCGCATTTAATCCAGAATTTAAAATCTAAAATTCAGCATTTTTCAGAAAATATTCAGCATTTTTAATTAAAACTTCAGACTTCAAATTTTTATTTATTTTTAGAATCGGTATTGTAAATACCTACTTCAAAGAATTTCTTCCATTTCTCAACAGTTTTCTCACTACTAGTAGAAAACCATTCAGGATAACCATCAGTCCGCCAAATCTTTAACATACCAGCAGTAGAATCTTCAAAACCACCATGAGTATCAATAATCTCTACATAAGAAGCTTCAAAATTTGAAGTATCTCCATCAAATAAATTCTGCAAATAAGGAAGATTCTCATCATAAGAATAATGTTTTCCATCTTGAGCAACAACATCCTCGGAACTAACAAGAGAAGCCAACTTTTCTAAATTACTCTTACTTTTTTGATAACTCCAGCCGTCGCCTTTAATCGCGTCTATGTCGTAATCTTGTTCTGGGTTGTTTACGCAAGTGATTC
>JALWLM010000122.1:1020-1543 GCA_027084145.1 Crocinitomicaceae bacterium
CTCTTTGTTAATATTAACAGGTTCAGAAAATTGTCCATTATTATTTTTAATAATAACTGCTAGACCAGCAGCATATTCGCTAATAACAGTAAGGTCCTTATCAATTACCTTAACAATCTCACCATCAGAAACATCACCATTAGTCAACCGCTTATAATAATCAACAGCAGCCTGACGATTAGCCTCAGTAACTTGAGTACCGGCAATATAAGCACCATCTTGAACCAAAATATCCACAAAACCCTCAGGATCTTCCTTAATCCTCTCATAACTATATCCTTCTTTTTTTTTAATAGCGTCTATGTCATAATCTTGTTCTGGGTTGTTTACGCAAGTGATTCCTAAATCAAACTGCGCGCTTTGAGTAACTCCTTGAAGATTATAATCTATTTTTAAAACCACTCTTGACTCTCCGTGAGGAATGTTTGAAGGATCAACGCGCCATTTAAGAAAAGCGGTTCTTGAATATTCCCTATCATCAGGAAAAATAACATCTCCTAAAACACCTACAATATTATTGTCA
>JALWLM010000123.1 GCA_027084145.1 Crocinitomicaceae bacterium
TGTTACTAAGAATAATTTTATTCAATTCATCCGTAATGCGTTCTTGAGAAATGATTTTTAGACGTTCCGCATTTTTACGAATTGCATCTAAACTTTTCTTTTCAATTTTAAAATCCAATTGCGTAGCAAATCGAATGGCTCTCATCATTCTTAACGGATCATCACTGTAAGTTATATCCGGATCCAATGGAGTTCGTATAATTTTATTTTCTAAATCTTCCAGCCCGTTAAAAGGATCAATTAATTTCCCGTAAGTTTCCTTGTTTAAGGAAAAAGCCATTGCATTGATTGTAAAATCGCGTCTGTTTTGATCATCGATTAGAGTTCCTTTTTCTACTTTGGGTTTTCTTGAGTCTTTACTGTAAGATTCTTTCCTTGCTCCGACAAATTCTACATCTAAATTTTTGTAAACAAACTGAGCTGTACCGAATCGTTTAAAAATATTTACATTTTTAACATGCAATTTATCAGCGATTTTCCTAGCTAATTCAGGTCCGTCTCCTACAATGACAATATCAATATCTTTTGTGGGACGTTTTAGAAAAACATCCCGTACATAGCCTCCTATAACATATGCTTCAACTCCTTCCTCCGAAATAATTTCAGAAGTAACCTTAAAAACAGGATGTTTTAATTCTTGGATATAATTTTTCTCTCTCAGCATCTCGGGGCAAAGGTAATGATACTTTCTTAAGTAAAAGATTATTCTACAAGAAGAATATTTCGTAATATTACAATCCATGTTTTCATTTCTGTCAAAATATCTATATTCCCGTGTTGAGCGTTTGATCAATAAAAAAATATCAAATGCTGAAATGAAGCATTATATCATAGATTTGGAAATAGGAAAAGTAGAGTTTTGGGATAATGAGGTAAAAAGTGATTTATCACCTGTGATTTTAGTTCATGGTTTGGGAGCTGAAGGCAAATATCAATGGTTTACACAGCTATCTACATTTAAAAACAGAAGAGTTATTTTATTGAATTTGAATTATTTTGGGAATACTTATCCTAAAAAACCAATGTATGAGATCAAACATCAAGTACAACTATTAGAATCTTTGTTATTTCATTTAAACTTAAATAAAGTCAACTTGTTAGGAGCATCTTACGGTGGTTTGGTTAGTTTTGAATATGCAAGATTAAATTCCGGTAAAATTGAAAAGTTGGTTGTAATCGGTTCTCCGATTAAGTTTATGACAGAGGAAGATTTAAAAAAAATAATAAGTAGATTTAAAGTGAATGCCTTGGAAGATATTTTTGTACCTAAAGATGTTAAAGGTTTAAAAAGGTTATGGTATATCGCTTCAGGGAAAAAGAATATCTTTCCAAATTTTTTATTAACGGTATTTGTAGAAAGAATGTATCAAAAAAACAGGGAAGAAAAATACAAAGTTATTCAAAAACTAGTTGAAAACATGGAGAAGTATGCGAAACAGGAGTATCATTTTGATTTCCCCGTATTACTTTTATGGGGGGCGAATGATATTGCTGTTCCCGTAGAAAAAGCACGTTTGTTAAAAAGATATTTAGGCGATAAT
>JALWLM010000124.1 GCA_027084145.1 Crocinitomicaceae bacterium
TCAATTTGATCTCTATCAACAAGTTTACCTTCACAAGAATAATCTTCTAATTCTGTTCTTCCACAAATACCACATGAAGCCACAGATAATAAACGTCTTTTATTTAAACTTTTTTCATTTATTTCTGTATCCGGAATAAAAACATTCACTTTATCCATCCCTTCCTCATATAGGAATTCCATTTTTAATGATGTATTTCTTTTTATCACCCCCTCTGTATATAAAAGCCCCTTTACTAAACATTCGTCTTCTGAGGGATATCTCATTGTAACAGTAAACACTTCTCCATTAATTCTAATTTGAAGTGCTTTTTCTTCAAGTAAAGGATCGAACACTTTTTGATATGTTCGGTTTTCAAATCTTATTGCTTCATACTTAAATATCCTCATTATCTATTTCAAAATAACATATACGGGTAAATGATCCGAATATCCTCCATAATAATTCTTCCCCCCATAAGTTGAATTGGGTTTTTGTCCCCCATCTCTATAGGTGTAAAGTAATCTTTCATCATCTAAAATCTCAGCATCCTTCCCTTTTATCCCTATTCTGTTTTCATCGTTATAAACTGCTTGAGAAACAATGATTTGATCTAGAACAGCCCATTCTCTCTGATGTACTGATGTCCCCTTTCCCTGTTCATGTTCATCATAAAGCAAATTAATTAAATCATCTTCTTCTCCCGAATCCTTCGCACGAAGAATGTTTTCTATACTTTTATCCGTTGGATGATCATTAAAATCTCCTAATATGAAAATGTTTGCTTTTGGGTCTTTTTTTAAAATCTGATCCACTTTTTCTCGAAGAATTTCTGCTGCTCTTATTCTCCTGTATTCTGTCTCTTCTCTTCCTTCTCTTCTTGATGACCAATGATTGACAAAAACATGCGTTTCTATTCCATCCAACTCTCCATGGGTATATAAAATATCTCTAGTGGTAAAGTTGGGTTCATTAAAAAGTCTTACGGGTATTGCCTTTGATGTTTTTACTTCAAATAAATCCGGATCATAAAGAAGTGCCACATCCATCCCTCTTTTATCAGGGGAATCATATTGTATAAATTTATAGTTTAACCCCTCCTTTTTCAAATATTTTGTCCAATCCTTTAATACTCTACTATTTTCTATTTCTGCCAATCCGATTAAAACCGGAGAAGCCGGAATCATCTTTAATGCTTCGGTTATTTTTTTTAGCTTCTTATGATATCTTTCTTCATCCCATTGTTTAAACCCATTGGGGGTAAAATCAAAATCATCCGTATCCGGTGAATCTTTCGTATCAAATAAATTTTCTACGTTATAAAATACAATCGTTCTCTCTGAAAAACGTTTTTCTTTCATTACAATTTGTTCTCTTTCTTTCGGAAGATTCTCACAAGAAAAAACCAAAAATGCACCCATCAAAAAAAAGAGCTTTATTTTCATGTCCTCTTTGTTTTGAATGCAAGATACTAAAAAAGTACACTTTTTGATGATGAATAGAAACGGATTTTACTGTTCGGAAAAACAAATCATTATTTAATAACATTAATATGTCCCG
>JALWLM010000125.1 GCA_027084145.1 Crocinitomicaceae bacterium
TTCTTAACTAATTGCAAATGTTACAATCTGATAAATTTTACGGCGAAGGTTTTACATACGACGATGTCTTGTTGATACCTGCTTATTCCGATGTTTTACCACATCAAGTGGAAATTAAAACGAAATTAACTCGAAATATCTCTTTAAACGTACCAATTATTTCAGCAGCTATGGATACCGTTACGGAATCCGATATGGCAATTGCTATGGCAAGAGTTGGAGGTATTGGTGTTTTACATAAAAACATGTCGGCACAAAGGCAAGCCGACGAAGTTCGTAAAGTAAAAAGGTCGGAATCCGGTATGATAATCGATCCGGTTACAGTTAAAAAAGAAGCAACTGTAGGTGATGCAAAAGAGTTAATGCGTACATATAAAATTGGAGGGATTCCTGTTGTTGATGACAACGGTGTTCTTATAGGAATCATTACCAATCGAGATTTACGATTTGAAACTAATTTAGATAGAGTTATTGAAGAAGTAATGACCAAAGATAATTTAGTAACTACAAGAAAAGGCACATCTTTAGATCAAGCTGAAAAAATATTACAAGAGTACAAAATTGAAAAATTACCGGTTGTTGATGATAATTACAAATTAGTAGGATTAATCACATATCGAGATATTATAAAAGTGTCCGAAAACCCAAATGCCAATAAAGATTCTTATGGACGATTACGAGTAGCTGCAGCAATAGGAGTTTCCGGTGATACTTTAGAAAGAGCTAAATTATTAATTATAGCAGGTGTAGATGCTTTAGTTGTAGATACAGCTCATGGACATTCTAAAGGTGTTGTTGGTGTATTAAAACACTTAAAAGAAAATTACCCTGATACTGATATAATTGTAGGAAATATTGCTACCGCAGAGGCTGCTAAATTTTTAGTAAAAAACGGAGCAGATGCAGTAAAAGTAGGAATAGGACCGGGTTCTATTTGTACAACAAGAATTGTTGCAGGTGTTGGTTTTCCGCAACTTTCGGCTGTTTTAGAAGTTTCTAAAGCATTAAAAGGTACAGGAATACCGGTAATTGCCGATGGAGGAATCCGTTATACCGGTGATATTGCAAAAGCTATTGCAGCTGGAGCAGATAGTGTGATGTTGGGCTCCTTGTTGGCCGGAACAAAAGAATCTCCCGGAGAAACGATTATTTTTGAAGGAAGAAAATTTAAATCTTATAGAGGTATGGGTTCTATCGAAGCAATGAAAAAAGGCTCAAAGGATCGTTATTTTCAAGATGATGAACAAGATACGAAAAAATTAGTTCCCGAAGGGATTGTAGGTAGAGTAGCTTATAAAGGAGAATTACACGAAACAATGCATCAGTTTGTAGGTGGTTTACGTGCAGGAATGGGATATTGTGGTGCAAAAAATATTGAAGATCAAAAACAAGCAAAATTTGTTAAAATAACAGCTTCGGGCATGCAAGAAAGTCATCCACATTCGGTAACTATTACAACAGAAGCACTTAATGATTAAAGAAGATAATAAAAATTTTATGTAGAAAAACGTAACTTTATTAATAAAAACTTAATATA
>JALWLM010000126.1 GCA_027084145.1 Crocinitomicaceae bacterium
GAAAGGTAAATCTGAAAAAATACAACAGCAAGGAATAATATTATATAAAATGCTACTCTTTGATAATAAAGGTTTATGCGTTTTATCACTTTTACTCACAACATTTTGTATTATATTGTATGTTTACTGTCGGAAAATATACAAAAAAGAGATACATAGATTATCTGAGGAAAAGAAGGTGTTACATGAATTGTTGCTTGGTAAAAAACTTCCAAAGTCAGGACATTCGGAGGTATAGTAATGGGAGGTTTCAATTCGGTAGGTGTTTTTATATATTTAGTCTTAATTTGGCTTTTGATACTTTCTTTTGTATTGGTTTGGATAAAATATAAGATTAGAAGAGATAGGCATAGATACTTGTTGTATTCTATACGTGATAAGTTAGTAAAATATGTAATTGAAGATAAAATTAAAAGAGACAGTAAAGAGTTCAATAAACTATACAAATTTATCAATCAAATTATAAAATCTGTAGAAGATTATGACTTAATAACATTGTTAAAAATAGTTAGAGAAATGGAAAAAATATCTGAAAAGAAAAAATTTCTTAGACTTACTGAAAATGAATATGTGGAAGAAATATTAGAAGAGTTAGCAAAAGCTTTAGCAATAATTACATACGAAAATAGTTTGCTTGTTAGGTTAGCTGTAAGAATAAAAAATGTTAGACTACCAAAGAGCTATCCTCAATTAGAGGTGTATCAAAAGGCAGAAAAAGTTCACAACGAATTGCAACATACTATGTAAGACTTTCAAATAACCTTCCGTCCAACCTGTCCTAAACCTTTACCCTCTCCTAATATATCTTTTTCTTATGATTGAAAAACAGATTGAAGAAATTAAAAGCTTAATAGAGAAGACTGTATCTATTCCTACTCCGCCAGTATTAGGAAAGGTAGAAAAAGTCTATGAAGTGGCAGGTAAATCTGATTTTCTGAACTGCCTGTATTCAGCTGATGTAAGACTAATAGAACTTACAGAGGGTGGAGACTTTAAAGATTCAGAGCTTGTTATTCCAGATGTTCCATTTCTTGGGATAGGGTTTGGAAATAACAGGGGAATATTTTTCCTTCCTGAAAAAGGAGCAATAGTAAAAGTGTCATTCCTGTATGGATGTCTGTCCTATCCAGTCATAGATGGAATTCTTCCTTTCAGAAAATCTATTCCACAACATGGGAAGGATAACCTTCAGATAAACGTTCCAAAAGATGAGATAAAACAGATTGGCAACAATAAAACAGAAAATGTTTCAAACCTGTGGTCAGGGTCATATAAAAAAGTGGAGCTAACAGCACCTTCGGGATTTTTTCTAACAGGAGATGTGCAGATAACCGGAAATCTCCTAACAACAGGAAACATTACATCCAATGGGCAAATAGCGGATCTGGGAGGAACAAAAGGAACACTATCTCAGCTGAGGGATACATACAATTCTCATACTCATCCGGGAGATAGCGGAGGAACAACAGGAACACCAAACCAAACTATATAGAGGGCAAAAATGGATTTTGGAACAGATATCTACTGCATTAATGG
>JALWLM010000127.1:0-1097 GCA_027084145.1 Crocinitomicaceae bacterium
ATTTATTCTCAGTATATTATGATTTTTTTATCCTGTTTTTATCATTGCACATAGCGGGAATGGACGCTTTTTCCAAAAAAAAACCTTTAATTGTATTAAATCAAGATTTGACCCCCTACTAAAAGGGTATTTACACAGTTAGGTTTACACCCTCGATGCTTACCGTTAATCGCTATTCTTAGGTGTTTTTAATTCAAACCTGCACTAGCAAACCATTTAGTTAGCCTATTTTCTTGTTTTGGTATATTTTTGCTCTCTACTTCCCTTAGGTTGTATACAAATAACGCGGAATCAGCAAAATAATTAGGGTAAGCTTCTTTTAAATTATCAATTGACTGTGAGGAAACCAACGCAACAACATATTTTGTATTTTCAGCAGCTCTCTTTTCATATTTCAAATATTCTTTAGTTGCCATTTCAAATTTTTCAAATGGAAAAGTAGTTACTTGCACTGTTTGCGCTACAAAATCTATTTGAACTAGATTGTATCCTTCTATTTCTCTCTTAACATGAGACTCTATGACTTTCAAAGATCCTGCATACCCTTCAAATTTTTTATACACTCCTAATTTACTAGCCAGCCTTATACTCTCCGCTAAGGAATTTTCAACCAGGGGGTTATTAATTTTCTCTAACTTGCTAAATTCATGGCTTATATATTTAAAAAAATCAAGCCAGTCTTGCTTTCCTTCATTGGATTTTAATGCTTGGTTAGTAAATAAATCGATAATTTCAACCGCTGTAGCCCATGAATGTTGTATCCGTGATCTGAGCTGAATCTCTACTGGGTAATAGTTTCCATTCTCCTTACTCTTAAACTTTCCAATTAAATGAACCCCTCTATATCCATCTGGCTTTGGCCTCTTAATATGGTCTCGTACTCTATATTCACGTTTTTTATTTAATTCTCGCTTGACCTTATTTACATTCTTGGTGCTAGATAAAATTGCCCTACATCCTGCAATATCTTGCATATTTCGTAACTTCATCGAATCAAATCTTTTAAGTTTTTTTACTATTGACGGTGTTCTTTTTAATCTTTTAACAACGATTGATTTTTTATCTATCTTAAAACTCTTTTCTTGAAGTAAATTTGT
>JALWLM010000127.1:1107-1534 GCA_027084145.1 Crocinitomicaceae bacterium
TTACATAATCCAAAGAAAATGCATGATTTGCTCTCCAATCAGATAAAATTTCCATGCTCCGCTTAAACAAATCAGGTTTCGATTCCCGTAGGTTATCACTAATCAAAGCTTCTCCTGCTCGTTGAACATCTTTTTTAGAATAACTAATACTCACTAGAATTCATTTACCTTTAACTTCATCAAACTTATTCAACACCTAACGACCAAGTTCAGCGGCAGGCCGAAGGGATGGTTTTGTGTACAATGGCGCTTGCGCCATACACAAAAACGCCGCTTTGGCCTGTCCGATGTAGCAATTTGATTATATTTACTTTTTCTTTTTAGGAGGCATCAAATCGGTAATCGTTCCTTCTGCCATTTCGGCTGTAAAATAGAGTGTTTCGGATAACGTTGGATGTGGATGAATGGTTAAGCCTATGTCTTGCAT
>JALWLM010000128.1 GCA_027084145.1 Crocinitomicaceae bacterium
TTTTATTGGTGTATAACGGTTAGTATAAGAATAGTGGCGGTTTTAAGACCATAACTTTTTTAGTTTAGACCAAAGTTTATTTTTATTACCAACCTTTGTTTTATCAGGTTTTCCGCCATTATTTTTATACTTTGTTGGGCTTAGTATTTCTTTTTCAGTTTTTTTAACTTTAGGTTCTATTAATAATTTTGATTCATAATTATCCACTGTGATTTGTTCAAGATCTACCTTTTCTTCAGTACTGCTTTCTTTCTGTCCTACTGATTCTGTTTTATTATTTTCTTTAATTTTAATTTCATTTTCTATAAAGGAATTCCAAACTTCATCAGACTTGGACTTTTCAACATTTTCTTCTTCTGTGAGTTCAGTTGACTTTTCGACTTTAGTTAATCCTCTAAATTCAAAGTTTATTGGTTTAGTTTTTCCTGTTTCTATAAATTCGATTTGATATTCTCCTTTATCTTCGTTGACTTCTATTATTATACCTTGTTTCCATATTAAGTGATTGACTGTATCTCCAATGTTAAATTTCTTCTGAATCATTTGGCGATTTGAATTAAGTTTAAGTTGTTCTTTTGCTTCGTTTATAATTTCTTGACTTAATTCTCCTTTTCGCACAAAAAATTTGTCGTTTATTTCAAATAAAAAGCGAGAAGGATATTTGTTTAAACCTGTGCTAAAATTGAAGCCTTCAGATTCTGTCATATAAAATGCTTTTTCAGCTCTTGTTATCGCAACGTATGTCAAACGTCTTTCTTCTTCAAGTGCTTTTGCTCTTCTTTCTTTAATTGACATTGCACTTGGTAAAACACCTTCGGTGAAGCCACAAAGAAAAACGTAAGGAAACTCTAATCCTTTAGAAGTGTGTATTGTCATTAATTTAACTCGGTCATTTCTGTCATCTTCAATATCCATATCTGTATACAGCGCAATTTCTTGCAAATACTCAGTTAGGCTTATTCGCTCTTCATCTTGTGTTTCTAATAAAATGATAGAGTTTTGAAGTTCTTTAATATTATCTAATCTATCTGTGTCGCCATCAGTTCTGTAATAAGTTGAAAGTCCACTTTCGTCCATTATTTCTTTTACTAAATCTGAAATAATTAAATCCGCTTTTGATTTTTTATGCTTTTCTATAAGTTCAATAAACTCAATTGCTCCTTTGCGACTTAACTCTTTTTTTGAAATGTTTTGTTGTAAGGCTGTATAAAGAGAAACGCCTTCTTTTTCAGAAATTTTTGCGACATTTTCGATAAATTTTTTACCTAAACCTCTACTTGGTGTATTTACAACTCTTAAAAAAGAAAAATCATCTTCAAATTCAATCAACCGTAAATACGCCAAGACATCTTTAATCTCTTTACGTTCAAAGAATCTAATTCCTCCAAATACTGTATAAGGAATATTTTCTCTAATTAACGATTGTTCAATGCTACGTGAAATATGATTTGCTCTATATAATATTGCAAAATCTGAATATTTACAGGTTTCATCTTTTACAAGTCTTTTGATTTCATTGGCTACCCATAATCC
>JALWLM010000129.1 GCA_027084145.1 Crocinitomicaceae bacterium
GGGCAGAACAGTTTGAAGTTGTTTTGCCACCGCCTCCTGAAAGGGCTTTTTATCCCTCGGAGCTTGTTTACCATCTTTCATCAATAAGATATGAACTACCACGGGAAATTACATCGTTCAGAGAATTCTCAACAAGGTTAGGCAAACATGGTGAGAATCTTTATGAAGTGATAATAGCAGATGCGTTGAAAGCGTTTGCGAGTGGTGGACATAAATTCCCAGTGATAGAGAGAATCAACGAATTCTTAAAAAATGTGAATGCTGGCTTTTTTTATTCGCCGGAAGTGAAAATGGTTTCATCACCTACCGAGTTGCCGAGATTTAAATTTTCCATTGAAGTGATAGATAAAGGTGTAAAAGTAAACTTATTGGACGCCGGGTTCGGATATACACAATTTTTATATGTAGCTTCTTTTATTTTGTTGGCAGGTGAGGACATACCTGAAGGGCCAAAAGGACTGGTATTCGTCCTTCTCGAAGAGCCTGCAATCCACTTAAATCCTAAGTTGGTTGTTGAGCTACTAGATGTTATTATCGAACAAACAAGCCCAAATAAATTGGTGATAATTGAAACACACAGCGAACACATTCTTATGCGGCTCCGCAGAAGAATAGCAGAAGGAAGAATCAAACCTTCCGACGCTGTGATTTACTTTTTTGAGAAAGAAAAGGATATAACAACCGCCAATAAGGTGGACATAGACGAACATGGCGAACTTTCTCAAAATTTTCCTACGGATTTTCTCTCTCAGGAATTTGTAGATCTAATGGCAAGAGTAGAAGCAGCGAGGAAAAAACATGGGGACGATAGTAATTGACACTAATACAATAGCCTTTGCAGTTCGTAGAAAAAAAGAAAACAAAGAGAAAGGGTTGATGGCACTTCATTTTTTACTTGAGATAAATTGGAAAAATATACTAATCGGATTAGATAGGGGAGGGATAATAGAAAAAGAATACAGCAAATATATTTACAGTGATTATGATGTCCAAATATGGTGGAGTGTAATGAATGAAAAGAATTTGATCTACAGGAAACATCTTACCGTAAGGGGCCCTTATCCGTCAAAATTGCTGAGTGAAGCTGATAAAGCCTGTTTGGATAGAGCAGTGTTAACGGATACGAAAGTACTAGTGACAGAAGATAGCGATTTTTATGCTGACAAATCTTTGTCTGAACCTCATCCGGTAGTTGTTCAGAGAGGCGTTAACCTGCTCAAAATAGATTAGGCTTTGAATAAAATTCAGGAATTAGATGCATAAAGAGGAGGATCGTCATGGGTGTCTATCATTTAATGGGACTTGGTAGATCACCCGGAGTTGTTATAGGGCCAATTTCATATCTTGCCAGTCGTTATAAAAGATGGAATGAGAGTGATATTCAGTTCTTTTCGCGTTCCGGAGAAGCAAAGCAACGGGAAAAAGGCGTAAAAGTGGGTGATATTCAAGCGATTATTTTATTCACAACCAAAGAGATAATAACCGGAGAATTAAAATCGTTTGAATTTATTGACAACACACCATTAAGCAC
>JALWLM010000130.1 GCA_027084145.1 Crocinitomicaceae bacterium
ATATTATTCTGATGTTGTAAATAAACAAAACGTCTATCGATATTTCCATGATTATTTTGTTGGAAAAATGCTATTTTTGTCGTCATCATCCCTTGAAATAAAGAATCTTTGCGTCCAATATAAACACCATACTCAAAAAGATTTGTATTGATACTGTAATCAGTGTAATTAGGTCGATAACCTGAAATTGCTCCAAACAAGAAATTATTAACGTTAAAATCCATTGCAATGCCGTCTATAGCTCCTACGTTGCTTAATAATGGACTAATTTTTCTTCCAACGGAAAAACTCATCGAATTATTTGGAGCATAGTTAACAGATAAGTCATAAATTGTTAAATAATTGCCGATGTTTTGTGTTAAATCACTCCATTGGTCAGTGCGATAATTTATATTAAAATAACTGGAAAAAGATATTTTGCTATCGGCAATATTTTTAATTCCTAATGAAGATGATAGACGCCAACGCTGAGTATTTGCTTTATCAAGACTTGAAAAATTAGAATATGATGAAAGACTAATTCTTCCGTAAACATCTGTTATCTGGTTTATATTCGTAGGATAAGATTTGTATGAAGAATTCCTTGCAACAATTATAGTATCTTTGTTTGAAACACTATTTTTGTTTGAACTCTTTTTATTACTTTCTCCTTTTGTTACTTTAATTTTTGCAAATACTTTTTGTCCGTCTTTTATTTCAATATCTGATATTCTTTTTGAAGCAATAGAGAATGAAGAAGCATATTGCACTATTAATGCAGATTTTAGTTGTGTCTTACTTTTAATAAACAAAGTATCCCCTTTCTCTATTCCTTTGGTAGAATTAAAATAAACATAAACTAAAGTTGGGGACTGGAAGGAAACATTTCCTTCTCTCAACCTTAATTGAGCAAAAAATATATTTGAGATAAAGAAAACAAATATTATTATGCTTTTTATTTTCATCTTATCCTAATTAATTTATTAATTTTATTTTTAATTTTTCCACCACCATCATCTTCACTCCCTGTTGGGTGACATGAATAACATGCAGAACTTTCATATACGTAACCAGAAACATCACTGTGTTCTGAATCCATAGAAGCTTGGTCGTGTTCATGACAGTTAATACAGCTAAATTGTGCATAATTATCTTGATTATAATGGCAATCAGAGCATTGTTGCCATTCATTATTGTGTTCGCCTGAGAAAATGGGGAAATAAGCTCCGTCGTGGTCAAACGTTGCGGGTAACCAAGCAGTTTGCGTGTGGCATTGTGTACAATCATGTGAAAAACCCAATGATAAATGTGGCGGGTCGGTTGCATTCTCAAAATTATTTTGATGACAAGAGTAACAATCATTAGGTGTATTATCATAACCGTTTTGGTGACATTGTTGACAATTAACATTTTGATGTGCACCGAGAAGCGGGAAATTGGTTTGAGAATGATTAAACGTATTATCTCCACTTCCAGTTGGATGACAAGCGTAGCAAGCGCTACTTTCGTAAACATAGCCGGAAACATCACTATGTTCTGAATCCATAGAAG
>JALWLM010000131.1 GCA_027084145.1 Crocinitomicaceae bacterium
AGTGTATTTTCCTTGTTGCAATTGTTCTTTTTCTTTTACAACGATTGTTTTTGTTTTCTCAATGACAAACGGAGGTACAGAACGGGTTAAAGTTTTGTTTTCATAATTGAGCCATTGTTGATCAATGTAAGGAGGAGATACTCCTTTGTTCTCTTTTATGATGACGTTTTTAATCGCTTCTTCAAGATTTGACAGAGAATTAAAATCACATTTTAGATGGAAAAGATAATTGGTATAATCTTCTCTGAAAGTTACATTTGAAATACCTTCTTGTTCTTTAAAATAAGCGATTAGATTGTTTAGTTTTTGTTGGATTTCTTCCTTGGAAGGAACTTTTTTCCCGTCTAAACTGTCTAACGCTAGCACAGAATTGATTTTAATTTTACTTGAGCTTAAATTAATGGTGTATTTGAATGTACCACTGCCATCCGTATTAAGACTTAAATCATCAATAATCTCCACGCATGAACTTGTTCCCAGTAGCACTAAGAAAGCAACGCTAAAATATAAAAGCGAATTACGGATCATGTTTCAAATATAGGTGAAATTAATTACCTATCAAAGAATAGGTGTTATTGAAATAACCACCTGTAAATGTCATTTCCATTGGCGTAAAGAAGTAGAGTCATTAAAATGATAAAACCTGCAATTTGTGCATATTCCAAGACTTTTTCAGGAGCTTCCTTTCCTGTGATCATTTCATATAATAGGAATACCACATGACCTCCATCTAATGCAGGAATAGGTAATATATTCATAAATGCCAATACAATAGAAATGAAAGCGGTGTTTAACCAGAAAACTTGCCAATTCCAAGATGACGGGAACATATTACCAATCGCACCAAAACCACCGATGGAGCTTGCTCCTTTTTGGGTAAATAAGAATTTCATCTGACCAATGTAGTCCGTAAGTGTTGTCCACCCTTTTTCAATACCTCTGGGAATACTTTCGAAAAAACTGTATTTGACATGTTGAATAGCATCAGCATCAATTGGATCAACTACTTTAGGAGCAAACCCCAGCTTTCCTTGTTGGCTCACTTTTGCTTCTATCTGTATTGGTTTCCCGTTTCGATCAACTTCAATGATAGCCTTTTTTCCCCTTGTATTGTATAGTTCTTCGACGATTTCATCAAAAAACACGATTTCTCTTTGATTAACGGCAATGATTTTATCTCCTTTTTGGAGTCCTGCATACCATGCCGGAGCAGCATCTTTTAGAAGATGAATTTTTTCCTTAGGAATAGAAAATAAAATGGTGTCTTTACCCCTCAAAATAGATAGATCTATAAACCTAGGTGTGATACTATCTGAAACATTTTCAGATTCAGGAAGAATAAGATCTCCGGCTTTTAATCCAAGGTTAGGAACAGGGGCAACGAGAGTTGTTAACTCAACGGTTGTAGATTGATGTCTCAAATTGACAACAGGAAAAGCTCCTTTTTCAAAAAGCTCATAATCAACATCTTCTGGAAGTGTTATTATTTCAGTTTTTCCTTCTTGATGTTTAACGGTGAGTTTTCTTTTCCCTCGAATTAATATTCCCGCATTAATATCATTGATATGTGTAACTTCTTCACCATCAATTTTCAAAATATTGTCTCCGGAATGTAATTGATATTTTTGGAGATAAGGATTAATCGCTAATCCATGTTTTAAATCCTTCGTGTAAATTTTTTCCTCCCCCCAAGCATAAACAACCATTGCATAAATGAAAAAACCTAAAATAAGGTTAACTACAACTCCCCCAATCATTACAATAAGGCGTTGCCATGCAGGTTTAGAACGGAACTCCCAAGGTTGAGGAGGTCGCTTCATTTGCTCCTTATCCATGGATTCATCAATCATTCCCGATATCTTCACATACCCTCCAAGAGGGAGCCAACCTATTCCCCACTCGGTCTCTCCAATTTTTTTCTTAAATAAAGAAAACCAAGGGTTAAAAAACAGATAAAATTTTTCTACACGGATTTTAAACGCACGTGCAGCAATATAATGTCCAAACTCATGTAAAATGACTAAGATGGAAAGGGATAAAATAAGTTGTGTTGCTTTGATTAAAAAATCCATATTCAAAATATTATTAGAGGCAAATATACTCAAATGAACAATGATTTATTCATTTAATGAATATTAATTATCATCAGCTGAAAAGATGTTGGCATCCACATATTCATTTTCAATGAAATAATCGATAATTGCTTCTTTGATAAGATGTTGTTGTTCTTGAGGAGAAAGAGGCGGTAGTTTTTGAACCAATTCAAAATGCGGCCAGTTGTCTTTGTCTCGATGAGTAAAGTTATAATATCCGTAGGGTTCCAGCAAGGTGCAAATGGCAATATGTAAAAGTTCCATCTTCTCATCCTTAGAAAACTCTTTGTATCCAATACCAAGTTCATTGACACCGATAAGAAATAACAAGGCTTGAACATCCAACCCTTCTCCGAAATTTTTTTCAATTTCTTTCTTTACTTTTTGAAATTTTAGTTCTAAATCATGATCCATGCAACAAAGGTAGGTCTTTTAAGCTAAAAAATTTGAAAAATAGCAATACAGAAGTTATATTCGTCATAGATGCAAAAACCTAAAGAAATACTGAAAAAATACTGGGGGTTTGAAAATTTTCGCCCTCTTCAAGAAGAAATCATAGAAAGTGTTCTTTATGGACATGATACACTTGCCATACTTCCAACAGGAGGAGGGAAATCTATTTGTTTTCAGGTGCCGGGAATGGCTTTGGAAGGACTTGTTGTCGTGGTATCTCCATTGATTGCATTAATGGAAGATCAGGTTCAAAATTTAAAAAGGAGAGGAATTAAAGCAGAATTAATTACTTCTTCAATGTCTTATCGTGAAATAGATATTATTTTAGACAACGCCAGATTTGGAGGAGTGAAATTTTTATATACTTCTCCCGAGCGGATTCGATCAAAACTCTTCATAGAACGTTTTAAGTTAATGTCCCCGCGATTGATAGTTGTAGATGAAGCTCATTGTATTTCTGAATGGGGACATGATTTCAGGCCGTCATACAGGGAAATAAAAAAACTTCGAGAGTTTCATCCAAGCATCCCTATGATTGCACTCACTGCTTCAGCGACACCAAAAGTCAGAGAAGACATCATTCAATCGTTAGAATTAAAGTCTCCAAAAACTTTTATTGGGGGAACAAAACGAGAAAACATCATTTATAGAGTTCTTCCCTCAGAAAACAAAATGCAATCAGTGATTAATTTTTCTACCAGACGACCCGGTGTAACAGGAATTGTTTATTGTCAGACAAGAAAGAGTGTTAAAGACGTAACACAGCAACTTAGGGCGGCAAAAGTAAGTGTAGGAATGTATCATGGAGGAATGAAAGCCGAAGACAGACAGAAAGTTTTATCAATGTGGATGAATGGACAACTTAAAGTGATGGTGGCAACCAATGCATTCGGTATGGGTGTTGACAAACCGGATGTACGGTATGTTCTTCATTATGAAATGCCTTCAAATATCGAGGCATATTACCAAGAAGCAGGAAGAGCTGGAAGGGATGGTAAAGATGCTGCGGCATTCGTTTACTGGGAAGAGAAGGATATAATACGAATGCGAGAGCAATTGCAGTTGAAATTCCCACCGGTAGATAAAGTCAAACAAATCTATACGAGTGTTTGTAATTTTCTAAAGATAGCTGTGGGAGCAGGAAGTGGAGAGGTGTATGACTTTGATTTATCTAAATTTTGCAAAGCTTTTGACTTAAAAGCATCCGAGGTGTATTATGCCCTAGAATTGTTACAACAAAATGAATTGTTGAATTTTTCTCCCGAAGGATTTTTACCGACACGTGTTCAATTTGTTGTGGGACAAAATGTGTTATACAATTTTCAGGTTGCTAATCCGAAAATTGAACCGTTGATTTTACTTTTAATTAGAAGTTATCCCGGAATTTTCGATCGTTTCATTCGTATTGATGAAGTTCAACTCATCAGAAGATTAAAAATCAACAAAGAAGAATTAAGAAGACAATTATCTTACATGGAAGAACATGGGGTGGCAGATGTCGCTTTACAATCCAACCTTCCTAAAATTACTTTTCTTCAAGAACGGTTGCCGGACAGTTATTTTTCATTGAAAGGGGAGGTTTACGGGCAAAGAAAAAAAATAGAACAAGAAAAATTAGACGCCGTTTTTGAATATTTAAAAACTCTTGATTGTCGTTCGGAGTTTATTATGAGGTACTTTGGAGAAGAAGGTGAAAAATGTGGAAAGTGTGATAATTGTATGATAGAAAAAAAATCGGGTAGAACAACCGAAGAAATGGAACAAGAGATTTTGATGAGACTTCCTTCAACTTTGGAAGAATTAATTGTGAAAGCAAATATAGAGAAAACCCAAGTGGTTAAAATTCTTCGAAGGCTAATGTTGAATGAAATTATAGATTGTGAAGAAGGGATTTATCGAAGCTGTCAAACAGAGGATTAACTTTTCCCCGAAAGTTTATTTAAATCATCAACTTTGATATGAACATCTCGTTGAGGGAATGGAATGATTACATTATTTTCTTGTAGTTTTTTGTAAACAGAAAAACGGAGGTCGGATTTAATGTTTTCTATACGAAACATATTTCTAGACCAGAAAATCATATCAAAAACCAAAGCGGATTCTCCAAAATCAATAAATCTCACAAAAGGTTTAGGACGGTTTTGTACTTGCGGGTGTTCGTCCATGGCTTCTTGAAGACAGTGAAGAACGACGTCCAAATTAGAACCATAGGCAACGTTAACAGTTACATTGAAACGGCTTTGGCTCTTTTCATGAGACCAATTGATTACCTTTTCCGTAATGAATCTTGAGTTGGGAACAATAATTGTCACATCATCCCGCGTAAAAATCTCCGAACTTCGTAAATTAATTTCAGCTACTCTTCCTACTTCACCATCCACCTCAATGATATCACCAACTTTAATCGACCCCTCAAATAATAAAAAAAGGCCGGAAACAAAATCTTTAAAGATGTTTTGAAGACCCAGCCCTAAGCCGACTAATAATGCCGTAGAACCGAAAAGTAAAACCGAAAGTTTGATTCCAATAACTTCCAATATAATTACCGAGGAAATAAGCCAAACAATATATTTAGTCAGAAAATAAAATGTTGCACGCCGTTTTTCATCAATCTTGCTGATAATAAAACGAGGTTTAAAAATAATCCGTCTTAATAAAATTAAGAATAAAAAGGTAAGAAGAACGACTAGAATGGCAAGGAGTAAATTACCCATTAAAAGTTTAAAATCTCCAAGCTCAAAAATTTGATAATTAATAAATTCATCCCAAGTCATAAAGCAAAGATATAATTCTATCAACAAAAATAATTATCTTCGTTGTGAATTAAAGTAAAAATAGACAGAATGGCAACAACTTCAGACATTAAAAACGGATTATGCTTAAATCTAAATGGCAAATTAGTTCAAATTATTGAATTTCAACATGTGAAACCGGGTAAAGGTCCCGCTTTTGTCCGCACAAAACTTAGAAATATTGAAACGGGTAAAGTTGTGGATCACACCTTTTCAGCAGGACATAAAATAGACATTGTTCGAATTGAAAATCGTGAATATCAATATCTATATAAAGAAGGTGATTCTTATGTTTTCATGAATACAGAAACATTTGATCAGATTAACATTCCTGAAAAAATGGTTGAAAAACCGGAATTTTTGACAGAAGGAATGGTTTGCAATATTTTATTCCACGCGGAAGAAGAATTGCCTTTAGTTTTAGAGTTACCAATGCATATTATTACCGAAGTGACTTATACGGAGCCGGGGGTAAAAGGTGATACGGCAACTAACGCAATGAAACCGGCAACAATTTCAACAGGGGCAGAGATTAGAGTGCCGTTGTTCATCAATACCGGAGAAACAATCAAGGTAGATACAAGAACAGGAACTTATGTAGAGCGTGTTAAAAAGTAAGTAAATCAAAAACTTTTTTGTAACTTAAAGGGGTGATTTATTACCCCTTTTTGATTAAAACAGAATGAGTAAAAAAGAAGAAAATAAAGATAAATTTATTAATCCGATTGATCCTGAAAAAATCACAGAGACACCCCATACATTGAGTTATGGGCACCACACCGGTTCGGCTGTTGTTCGTCCTGAAGATCTGGGGAAAAAGAAAGGTTTGGCTGTTTCTGCTATGGAACACCAAACAGATATGCAACTTCAGCAGATTTATGAACAAATGCAACTATTGGCTAATCAAGCAAAACAATTACAAGACAGAAAAGCCATATCAGAAGTTATTTATTTAGCCGAAATGCGATTTGAGCCGGTTATCAACCATGTTTATCATTTGTATAAAAAAATGGATGGCACACACTTATTGTCATTGATAGCACCTAATCAATGGGGAAAAACAAAAAACGATTATGAGTTTGTTGCAACAGTAAGACTACTTGCGGATCATACATGGGAAATTATTGAAAAGAATCAAGAAGCCGACTTGTTTAGACAATAATTTCAATGTGATAGTAATTTGTCGTTGTTTCGATAACTCTATTTTATAGGGAAATCTTATTTTTGGTAATTGTTTCAGTACCTTTATGCACTAAATAAAAATATGTACGCACTATACATCAAAGAAATAAAGAGTTTTTTAAGTTCAACTATTGGATATGTCTTTATTTTAATATTTTTAATTGCTTCGGGGATTATGCACTGGATAGCTTCTTCCGGAGCTAATTTATTAGAAGGAGTAGAAGCAGATTTAATTCCTTTTTTCAATTTTGCACCGATTATTTTTCTTTTATTGATTCCCGCGATTACAATGCGGTCTATTGCAGAAGAACGTAGAACCGGAACTCTCGAGTTACTTTTCACATTGCCGATTTCTGATATTAAAATCATTTTAGCAAAATATTTTGCTAGTGTCACCTTGATGATTATTGCGATATTACCGACTCTGATTTATTATTACTCAATGGAACAATTGTCCCAAGACCCTGAAAAATTTGATCATGCGGCGACCATCACTTCTTATTTGGGATTAATTTTGATTGGAGCGGCTTTTACAGCAATAGGTATTTTTACTTCAGCGTTGACAGATAGTCAAATAGTTGCTTTTATTTTAGCACTTTTCACTTGTTGGATTTTTATGCCGGACATAGGAGGTATTTCTTTGTTAGGTTCTTATAATTTAATGGGAGGATTGGACTCTGTTATTCAATATTTTGGAATGGCATATCATTATCAATCCATACAAAAAGGAGTCATTGATACAAAAAACATTATTTACTTTTTATCAATAATTATCATCTTTTTATATGCAGCTTTAACGGTTGTTCGTTCAATAAAGAAATAACATGGGAAACAATAAAAAAAAGATTTATAGTTGGAGTTTCTTCCTCATTCTCTTAGGAGTATTAGTCCTGATTAACATCATCGCTTCGATTGTCTATAAAAGGTTTGACATGACGGAGGATAAACGTTATTCCTTGGCTCCGAGTACGGTTCGATTCTTAGAAAAATCAGATAAATTTAAGTCTCGCTTATTTCTAAAAATTTATCTTGAAGGTGATAATCTTCCTGCAGAAATCAGACAATTTAGAAATGCCGTAGAAGATAAATTAAAAGAGTTTAAAGAAGTTGCAGGAGAAAATATCGAATATGAGTTTATCGACCCTTATGAAGGAACAAAACAAGAGCAACAAGAACTTTTTCAGCAATTATTTGCAAAAGGGAAGGGGATCTTACCGATGGATATTGTTTACAGTAAAGATGGAGAGCAAAGACAAATTTTATTGTGGCCGGGAGCAACAATAACTTATGGAGGCTCTACCGTGCAAACCATTCAACTTTTACCGGGGTCGAGAACAGGTCAGCCATTTCACATTAATGACTTAACCCAAGTTATTCAAAATTCGATTAATAATTTAGAGTATATGCTCATCAGTTCTCTACGGAGAGTGATTCGAGAAAAAAAACCGACAATTGCATTTATTCATGGGCATGGAGAGTTAAAATTTCAAGAGACGCAACGTATCCGGGCTTTGATGAGTCCCTATTACAACATTGAAGACATTACTTTAAATGATTCTATTCACGCTTTGGATAATGCACAAGGTGTAATTATTGCCCGCCCACGGACTCCTTATACATTTAAAGATTTGTATATCATAGATCAATTTTTGATGAAAGGAGGACGGTTAATGTGTTTCTTGGACCGTTTACACTTTAGTGAGGACACATTAAAGAAAACAGGGATGACACATACCATGAGATATCGTAAGTTAGGGGTAGAAGGGATGTTGTTTGATTACGGCTTGAAAATCAACGATAATTTTGTAATGGATGTGAATAGTATTCCGATTCGTATTCCTACGGCAAAACAAGCATTAATCCCATGGTTTTATTATGTGCTGGGAACACCGACATCTCATCCAATATCAAGAAATGTAGAACCGGTATTGTTAAAATATACCCATGAGATACAATTTGTGGGGAATAATGATAGTATCGCATTATCTCCCGTATTAACATCAAGCACAAATTCTGCTGTATCAGGTTTAGCTCCCTTGTTAAATTTAAGCTTGTATAAAAATTATGGAAAAAATCCTGTTTTAGCCCCTGACCCTGAAAGTGAAAGCAACAAAAGATGTTTGGTTGGTCTTTCCGAAGGGTTTTATAAATCACATTTTAGAAATCGTATTGTGGATGAATTTGCAAAAAATCCGGATGCACATTTTTTAGAAAAAAGTGTTAGAGAAGGGAAAGTTTTACTTGTTGGAAACGGAAGATGGATTATGAATAAATATGATTCGATGCTTGATCCTGTAATCAATGAATGGAGGTACCGTCCGGATCCGATTAATGATTTACAATTTGACAGAGATTTAGTAGAAATGAAAATCCCTCATTTTTTTGGAAATCAAGAATTTTTCCAAAATTTAGTGGATTATATGATGGGAGATAATTCGGTGTTGGATATAAGAAGCAGACAGATAGAGATTAACCGAATTGACAAAGAAAAAGTGAAAGCAAAGTCTAATTTTTATCGAATATTAAATATTGGAATACCGATTCTGTTTGTCATTATACTTGCTTTTGTTTTTGCTTATTTTAGAAAAAAGAAATATACACAAAATTAAATTTGAAGATGATGAAAAAATATCTTCCTCTAGTTCTTGGAGTTATTGTTCTTGCTGTTTTAGGATGGTATACTAAAGGGTTGCTTGAAAAAAAAGGGAAATCGGATACAGAACGAATAGATTTTGCTGTTAAGGAAGTAGATCAAGTTGATCAAATTATAATTACAGATCCAAACGGAAATGTTTTTGAGCTTCATAAAAATAGAGATGTATGGACGGATAAAGACGGAGGTTGTATCCAACAGCAAAGTGTTCATTTTATATTAGACGCATTTAGAAATATCCAATTTAAAGGATACCTTCCAAAAGGAGCTGTAGAAAACATGAAAGAACGAATGGCTGCACAGCATACAAAGGTGGAAATATTTTCTGATGGAGAATGGTTAAAAACATGGTATATTGGCCCCGAAGCGCAAGACCATTATGGGCAAATAATGCTTCTTGAGACAGAAGACGGATCAACAGAAACCCCTGTGATTATGGAAATCAAAGGAGTCTATGGAATTATTTCTCCACGCTTTTTTGCTGATGCTCGAAAATGGATGTGTACGGAGATATTTAGTTTAGATATCGATGAAATCAATGAAGTTAATGTTCAATGGAATACAGAACCTTCACGATCATTCAAAGTAGTAAAAAATGGAGCAGACTTAAAAGTGTATCAACAAGATGAGCTACTTCAAAATATTGATACGGCAATGGTGTTCAGATATTTGAACAATTATAAAAAGATTCATTATGAAATGCCTAATTATATATTAAACCCCATTCAGATTGATTCATTAAAAAAGACAACTCCTTTTGTTGAATTGACAGTAACAGAAGTTGATGGTCATAAAACACATTTAAGAATGTTTCGAATAAAGGCGAATGAACATATTGGTAAAACAAAGAATGAACAAGGGGAAATAGCTTATATAGATATTGATCAAAATAGATTTTGGTTAGAACTTCCAAACGGACAAATCGTAAAGGCGCAATACTTTGTTTTCAACCCGTTAATTTTGGGGCATATTTATTTCCCGATGAATGAAGTTAATTTTAAGACGGTCGATGGAATAAAAATATAAGAAATCGCCTTTATTTGTTGATAACTTTGATGTCTTTATTGATGTTTTAATGTTTGTTTTTTGATAGTTTTGAAAATCATATAAAAAAGATCTAAAAATGAATTTTGTTGTTTCAAGCAATACTTTTTTAAAAAACCTTCAGGCTATATCAGGAGTGTTAAATACAAACAATAAATCCCTTCCGATTCTGGATAATTTCTTGTTTGAGATAAAAGACGGATTGTTAACCGTTTCTGCTTCGGATACAGAGACATTAATACGTGTAAACGTTGAGTTAATAAAATCTGATCAAGATGGAAGTATTTGTGTTCCGGCAAAAATGCTTTTAGATATTTTAAAAATGCTTCCGGATCAACCTTGTACGTTTAGCGTTGACCTTGACAAAAAAGAAATTGAATTAGTTTATGATAGTGGTAGATCTAAAATGGTTGGTGAATCCGCTGATGAATATCCTAAACCACCGAAAGTTGAAGGAGAAAAAAATGTTAGGGTGAGTGGAGAACTTTTGTTAAAGGGAATTAATAAAACGATTTTTGCAACGGGAAATGATGATTTAAGACCTTTAATGAGCGGTGTGTTTTTTGAAATCTCTTCGGAAGAAATCAATTTTGTTGCCACAGATGCTCATAAATTGGTTAGATATACAAGAACGGATATTAACGCAGAAGATGACACTTCTTTTACACTTCCTAAAAAGCCGTTAAACTTATTAAAAGCTACGGTTTCTCCGGAAGAGGAAGTTGAAATTAAATACAGTGATGTTAATGCGGAGTTTAATTTTGGTGATTATGTCTTAATTTGCCGATTGATCGATGGAACATATCCAAATTATCGAGCGGTTATACCAAAAGAAAACCCGAATGTTTTAACGATTGATAGAGTCCAATTATTAAATTCAATTAAAAGAGTTTCTATTTTTTCAAATAAAGCAACTCACCTAATTGGGTTTAAGATCACAGGGTCAGAGTTAGTGCTTTCCGCAGAAGACGTAGAGTTTTCTAATTCTGCCGTAGAACGTCTAACATGCAGCTATAATGGTGTTGATATAGAGATGGGATTCAATGCTAAGTTTTTACTTGACTTGTTGAATAATTTGGATTCAGAAAATATTGAATTTAGATTAAGTGAACCAGCAAGGCCGGGGTTATTGATACCTTGTGAAAAGGAAGAGCATGAAGACATTTTGATGTTAATTATGCCTGTTTTATTGTCTTAATTTATTTTAAGAAATCAATATTTCTCTTTAGGCCTTTGTATTTTGTTCTTTTAACGGCGCTCTTTTTAAAGAGTTCTTGAAAGATTTCCTCTGTTAGATCAAACCAATCTGCTTTTGACATTTTCAAAAGATTTTCATGAGGAGAGAAATCCGCTTCTTGGGTTGGTTTGGAAAATCGGTTCCACGGACAAACATCTTGGCATATATCACATCCAAAAATCCAATTTTCCATTTTGCCTTTAAATTCTTTTGGAATAATTTCATCTTTTAACTCTATCGTAAGATACGAAATGCACTTTGATCCATCAACAACATATGGTTTTACAATGGCTCCTGTTGGACAAGCATCAATGCATCGTGTACAGGTGCCGCAATAATCTTTAATGGGTCCGTCATAAGCTAGTTCAATGTCTAGAATAAGCTCTGCTATAAAGAAAAAAGAACCGTGTTTTGGATTGATAAGGTTCCCGTTTTTACCAACCCATCCCAAACCACTTTTTTCAGCCCAAGCCTTATCTAAAACAGGAGCGGAATCCACAAAAACACGACCTCCAACTTCTCCTATTTCTTTGTTGATAAAAAAATAAAGTTCTTTTAATTTTTTCTTAATGACATGATGATAATCTTTTCCATATGCGTATTTGGCAATTTTAGGAGTATCTTCTCCTTTTTGAGTCTCTTTCGGATAATAATTAAGTAATAATGAAACGACACTTTTGGCATTATCAACTAACAATCGCGGGTCAAGCCGTTTGTCAAAATGATTCTCCATGTAAGACATCTTTCCATGATACTGTTGTTTTAGATAATTCTCTAATCTTTTGGCTTCCTTTTCTAAAAAATCAGCTTTAGAAATACCACAGAAAAAGAATCCTAATTCTTTGGCCTTTTGTTTGATTAGAAGCGAGTACCGTTCTTTAACAATATCATTCATCGAATTGAAATAATCCTCCTTGTGAACGTCCGGGTTGAATACCTAAATGGCGATATGCTTTAGCTGTTGCTTTTCTCCCTCGACTAGTTCTTAATAGAAAGCCTTCTTGAATTAAAAACGGTTCGTAAACCTCTTCTATAGTTCCTGCATTTTCTCCAATTGCCGTAGCAATCGTTGTCAAGCCAACAGGACCTCCTTTGAATTTTTCAACAATTGCTTTTAGAATACGATTATCCATTTCATCGAGACCGTTTTGGTCAACATGAAGCGCTTTTAGTGCATGGTTGGTGATATCAATATTGATTTTACCATCTCCTTTAATTTGAGCAAAATCACGTACTCTACGAAGTAAAGCATTGGCTATTCTTGGTGTTCCTCTACTTCTGGATGCAATTTGATAAGCGGCTTCTTCGGAAATTTCAATATTTAATAGACTTGCAGAGCGTTGAACAATTAAAGTTAAGGTTTTAGCACTATAATATTCTAGTCTTAGATTAATTCCAAATCTTGCTCTTAACGGAGAAGTTAGAAGTCCTGAACGTGTTGTTGCTCCAATTAAGGTAAAAGGGTTTAAAGCAATTTGTACTGTTCTTGCATTTGCGCCTGAATCAATTAATATGTCGATAGCATAATCTTCCATGGCAGAGTATAAATACTCTTCAATGACAGGGCTTAATCGGTGGATTTCATCAATAAAAAGAATGTCTCCTTCTTCAAGGTTAGTTAAAAGACCGGCCAGATCTCCGGGTTTATCTAAAACAGGGCCACTTGTGACTTTAAATCCGACTTCCAATTCATTAGCTATGATATTCGCTAAGGTTGTTTTTCCTAATCCGGGAGGACCATGAAGTAAAACATGATCTAATGGTTCTCCTCGTAAAATGGCTGCTTGAGTAAAGACCTGTAGGTTGTCAATAATGTTTTCCTGTCCTGTAAAATCATCAAATTTTTTAGGACGCAAAACCTTATCGTAATCGAGATCTTGTTTTGAAATCTCCTGGTTATAGTCAAAATTTTCTTCCAATGGTCAAAATTCTTTTCTCAAAGATATGAAAAAAGCCTGTCATCAAAAGATAACAGGCCTTGCTTTATTTAGTTTTCAATTTAATGTGCTGTTTCTCCTTCTTTAAGAGGAACTGTTTGAGGAACAAAGTCTTCTTCATGCTCAGGGTTAGAGTAATCATACGGCCATCTATAAACTGTCGGCAATTCTCCCGGCCAGTTTCCATGCATATGTTCAACCGGAGTGGTCCACTCTAGAGAATTTGCTTTCCATGGATTTTGAGTTGCTCGTTGTCCATAGAAAATACTATAGAAGAAGTTGTATAAGAAAACAACTTGTCCCAATGCAGCAATAATTGCAAAAATGGTAATAATAACATTTAAGTCAACAATCATTGCATATTGGTCAACATCGAAGTCCCCATATACAGAATAATCGTAATATCTACGCGGAGCTCCGGCAATTCCGATAAAGTGCATTGGGAAGAAAACTCCATAAGCCCCGATTAAAGTTACCCAGAAATGGATGTAACCGAGTGTTGTATTCATCATTCTTCCAAACATTTTAGGGAACCAGTGATACACTCCTGCAAACATTCCAAAAACAGCTGAGAGCCCCATAACAACGTGGAAGTGAGCTACGACAAAATAGGTATCATGAACCATGATGTCTAAAGCTGCATCTGCCAATATAATACCAGTTACACCTCCGGAAATAAAGGAAGAAACAAGACCAATGATAAATAAGGTTGCCGGTGTATAAATAATGGAGCCTTTCCATAAAGTCGTAATGTAATTAAATACTTTTACTGCTGAAGGGATGGCAATTAACAAAGTTGTAAATACGAATACACTTCCTAAGAATGGATTCATACCTGTAACAAACATGTGGTGAGCCCATACGATAAATGACAAGAAAGCAATTGCTAAAATAGACCCAACCATTGCTTTATATCCAAAAATCGGTTTTCTCGTATTTGTAGCGATAATTTCAGAAGACAGTCCTAATGCCGGGATTAATACGATATAAACTTCAGGGTGACCTAAGAACCAGAATAAATGTTGGTACAATATAGGAGAACCTCCGTGATTTGTTAACATTTCTCCCCCAATGATAATATCAGAAAGGTAAAAGCTGGTACCTAACATTCTATCCATTAATAACAACAGTGCTGCAGATAATAAAACGGGGAAGGATAACACTCCTATAATTGCGGTAATGAAGAATGCCCATACTGTAAGTGGTAATCTCATCATTGACATACCTTGAGTTCTCAAATTGATTACTGTTACAATGTAATTCAATGATCCCAACAATGATGAGGCAATAAATATTGCCATAGATACTAACCATAGCGTCATTCCCATTCCTGACCCACTTATTGATTGAGGTAATGCAGATAAAGGAGGGTAAACCGTCCACCCGGACATAGCCGGTCCTGTTTCGATAAATAGAGAAACAAGCATTATTAGCGAAGAAAGGAAAAACAACCAATATGAGAGCATATTTAAGAAACCGGAAGCCATATCTCTAGCCCCAATTTGAAGAGGAATTAATAAATTAGAAAAAGTTCCGGATAATCCCCCTGTCAGTAAGAAGAAAACCATCAATGTACCATGAATTGTAACCAAACCAAGGTACATATCTTCTTTCAAAACTCCTCCCGGTGCCCATTGTTCTCCAAGAAAAAGAGATAAGAAATCAGAACTTTCTCCGGGCCAAGCTAATTGGATACGAAAAAGAATAGATAAAATCATCGCTGTGACCCCTGTTACAATAGCAGTCATCAAATACTGCTTTGAAATCATTTTGTGGTCGTAACTAAAGATATATTTTGATACGAAACTTTCTTCCTGGTGTCCGTGAGTTTCTCCGTTGATTACTTCCGCCATTTTATTCTATTTTTGGTTAGTTAAATTTATTAATTAGTTTTTGCAAAGTATTTGTCTTTGAACGTTGCATTTGCTTTTGAGCTCATCCAATCGTTATATTCTTTTTCATCTAAAACAACGACAATCATTTTCATTTTATAATGTGCTCCACCACAAATTTTATTACACATCAAAGAAAAGTTAAAATCTTTCGGTTTATTATTCTTTTTAATGAATTCTTTTGTCGTAATATCAGGAGTAAATTTGAATCTTGTGGTCATTCCCGGTACGGTATTCATTTGTACTCTGAAATCAGGGAAGTACGCTGAGTGGATAACATCCTTAGACCTAAAAGTCATTTCATATTCTTTATTGACACATAAATAAAGAGTGTCTTTTTGAATGATATCATCCCAAGCCATTACGTCCATTTTACTATCATATCTGTTTTTCATTTGATATAATAGTCTGACAAGTCTGGATTTTCTATCAATTGCGTCTTTAATTTTTTGTTTTTCCTCTTTAGATGTAACAAAGTTTTTATCTTTTAACTTAGCTTCTAATGTTTTAATACCTTGAGGTCCTGTTTCCATATTTTGAATTGCAGAATCAATTGTATTTGTCGTCATTAAAGCTAATTGATTGTTGTCCAGGGTTAATTTATAGTCAAACTTCCCTAATTTATTGTCTTTTCCGGAGTATCTTGCAGTCCAATCAAATTGCTTTGAAAATAATTCAACACGAATAGCTTCTGCGCTTGATTCTGAAGTAACATCATTCCAAATTGTTAAACCTAGTATAATGATAACTGCTAATGCTGACGCAGGAATAAAGGTCCAAATCATTTCGAGTTTGCTACTATGAGGAAAAAAATACGCTTTTACCCCCGGTTTTTTAACATATTTAAAAGAAAAGTATAATAAGAAAAAATGTGTTAAAAAGAATACAATTAAAATGATAATTAAGTTTAGGTTTAATAGCCAATCTAAATCATGACCATGTTTTGAAGCAGAAGAACCTCTTCCTGTCCATCCGTATTCTTGCATCAGATAAATAAACCCTCCAAATAAAACAATCATAAAAAGAAGCATTAGATTAGCATTTAATCTATTGTTTTTTTGACTAATCTCTTCCTCTTTTCTCCCTGTAATTTCAGACAGTGTTCGTTGTATTTTCATAATCTGAGCAATTAGAATTGCTCCTAAGACAATGACTACTAATATGATTAATTTACTTACCATCATTATTATATGTTTTATTTATACTTTATTTTAAATTTCGTGGTGAAGACTTTCGTCTAAGAACGGATGATTTTTAGGGATAATAGGTGCCGATGCTAAAGTATTTAGTATGACGTGTATAAAAATCCCCAGCATTAATAACAACATTCCTATTTCTAAAAATCCAATAGATGCTCTAGGACCCATTGAACCAATGGCAACCATTTGATATACATCCAACCAGTGACCAACTAAAATGATTAGACCGATTACAGTTAAAGTCCCGGCATGTCTTTTAGCGTCTCTAGACATTAATAAGAGCATAGGAAAGAAGAAGTTGATAAAGAACATTCCAAAATATAAAAGTTTAAAATGCTCAATTCTTATTTGATAATAAATAACTTCTTCACCAATATCTGCATACCAAATTAGCATATATTGAGAGAACCACATGTATGACCAAAGGAATGATAATGCAAAAGACCATTTACCAAGGTCATGGATATGGCTTTCATTTATTTTCTCAAGATATCCATTCTTTTTTAAGTATAAAGCAAATAAAACTAAGACAGTCATTGCTGAGCACCACATTCCTGCAAATGTGTACCATCCAAATAATGTAGAAAACCAGTGAACATCAATAGACATAATCCAATCCCATGATTGTGTAGAACTAAATACAGCAAAGAACACTAAAAACTTAGCTCCTCTTTTGTAATTCATAAAATGAAGTTCTGTTCCCCCGATTTTATCTTCTTCTAAAGAGCGCTTTCTAAATGCTTTCCAGAAGATGTAATAAGTTCCCAAATAAACAATTGTTCTGATCCAGAAGAATATTTTATTTAAATAAGGAGTTTTCCCTTGAATAATTTCGTCATGTGCTACTGTTTCAGGGTCCATCCAAGTATATATATGAGAACCGTTTGTTAAGGTTATTATTAAGAAAATCAAAACTAGAAACCCAATACCGTAAGGAATATAGCTCGAAACAGACTCTATTACTCTTTTTATGACAGCATACCATCCTGTTTCTGTTGCATACATTAAAGCTAAAAAGAAAAATGCTCCTAGTGCGATAAAGAAGAAATATAGACTAGTAGATAATCCACTCACTAAAATTCGCTGAAATAGGTTGTCTTCTCCCATATGAGAAAATAGACCCAATATTGAAAATAATATCCCAACAGCTACTAATAACTTGATAACTGTTTTTGCTTTTTTTGAAACCGTATAATTCATTTCCATTTTACCTGTTATTCGTTAAAGGTGTTGTGTTTATTTTTTATTGTCCAAATCAACCGTTGTTGTATCTGTCGTTAAAGATTCCTCAAGTGGTTTTAATGAGCCATAATTAGGATCTTGAAATTTTCTCACCTGATGAACTAATGTCCAAATTTCTTTTTTGGTTAAAATAGAAGCATGAGCTCCCATCATTCCTTTCCCATAATAAATGGAATAAAATATTTGTCCATCACTTAAATGTTTTAAGTTCGCATAGTCAGGAACACCGGCATAAGCCCCGCTTTCTACCATTGTTCCATTACCGTCCCCTTTTTTTCCATGGCAGTGTGCACATTTTGAATTGAAAAGTTTTTTACCGTCTTCAAAAATTTGCTCTTTATTTTCTTCTGTTAGAACCAAAGGATTATCATCTGAAAGGGCCAAGGCATATTCATCTTCGTTAGAGAACTCATACCCTTTTAGACCATGAGTAATTTTAAAAGATTTGTTTGGCTTTCTATGATAAGGAAGCATAAGTTCTACCTCTTTTTTATCCGTTCCGTAATATGGAATAGTTGCGAAAGGAGGTGTTTTTGCTGACATTTTTGTTTTATATTCCTTATGTTCTCTTTCTCTAATATGTCCATAATCAACATATGGTTCTATAGCAGAAGAACGATACATGTCGGGCATATACTCATATCCGGGGCTGTCCGGATCTGAAGAACAAGAGCTCAATGATAGAGCGGCAAATGCGATGACAGATATTTTTGATATATTTTTCATTTTCTTTATATGAAAAGTTATTAAATTTCTTTTTGTTCTAACTCTATAATTCCCGTCTTCTTCACTAAATCTAAAATTTCTTGTTGAGAAACACTAGGGTTTTGTGAAGGTCTTAATTCCATTACAAACTTATCATCTGTTGTTCTGGGGTCCGGATTATCTGCTTTCATTCCGGGTAACGTTCTATTTGCGATTAAATAAGTAATAGCCATTCCATGAGCAGCACATAATACCGTAAACTCAAAAGAAATAGGAACAAAAGCTAACATGTTCTCTAAGTAACTACCATTGGGTTTACCTCCAACGTTCATGGGCCAATCTTCTATCATGAAGTACCACATTCCTAGTGTCGCTAATGTTAATCCTATTAGCCCATAGATAAAAGAAAAAATTCCTAATCTTGTTGGTTTAACACCTATGATAGGGTCAATACCATGAATAGGGAAAGGAGAAAACACCTCTTCTATCTTTATCCCTTTTGAAACTAATAATTTAGCTCCGTCTTTCAGAATTTCTTCATCATCATACATCGCATAAATAACTTTCTCTGCCATGTCTTTAGTCTTTTTTATTAATTAATTTTTTAGCTTGCCCTGCCCAATCTTCTCTTTCAGCTCTACCCGGGAATTTTCCGGTAATAGAATCTAAAAGATCATATTCTACCTTTGTCATTTTACTTACTTGTATGTAAGTAAAAATTCCTATATTATTTAATGTTTTTTCAAAGACAGGACCTATTCCTGAAATCTTTTTTAAATCATCTTTTTGCCCTTCTTCGGCTTTTCCTATTGACTCTATTAATTTGGAAGACGCCTCAAGATCTATTATTTCTTCTTCCTTGACATCCACAACATCATGTTTTGATTCTTTTGTGTTTATAGGTTCTGCTCCTCCAAAAGGTTTTGGTTTAGGATGAACTTCTGCCTCCCCGTTTTTATAAGATTCTCCTGATGACTTTAATATTGTTTTTAATTCAGCAATGGGCATTACAGGAAAATATCGAGCAAATAAGAGGTAGAAAACAAAGAATAAACCAATTGTTCCAATGTAAACACCTATGTCTATGTGACTAGGATATTGCATACTCCAAGAAGAAGGAAGGTAATCTCTATGGATAGAGGTTACAATGATAACAAAACGTTCAAACCACATACCTATATTTACAACGATAGAGATGATAAATGTAAAAATTAAACTACGTCTTAATTTTCTAAACCACATTAATTGAGGCGAAACAACGTTACATGTCATCATTGAAGCATAAGCCCACCAGTATGGACCTGTTGCTCTGTTAAGAAATGCATAAGCTTCATATTCAACTCCAGAGTACCAAGAAATAAAAAGCTCTGTAATATATGCTGTACCAACGATTGAACCTGTAACCATAATTACAATATTCATATACTCAACATGTTTTGTATGAAGATATGCTTCAAGTTTCATTGCTTTTCTTAGTACGAGCATAATTGTTTGTACCATAGCAAACCCGGAGAACACAGCTCCCGCAACGAAGTACGGAGGGAATATTGTTGTATGCCAACCCGGGATAACCGAAGTAGCAAAGTCAAAAGATACAATAGAGTGTACCGAGAATACTAAAGGTGTTGCTAGACCTGCCAATACGAGTGATACAATTTCAAAACGATTCCAGTGTTTAGCTCTTCCCGACCATCCGAAAGAAAGTAAAGAATACATTTTTTTCGCAAGAGGTTTTTTCGCTCTATCCCGTATGGTTGCAAAATCAGGAATTAATCCAATGTACCAAAAGACTAAACCTACAGACAGGTAGGTTGAAATAGCAAATACATCCCAAAGTAGAGGAGAGTTGAAGTTAACCCAAAGAGACCCGAAATGGTTGGGAATAGGCAAAACCCAGTACCCTAACCATAAACGGCCCATGTGAATTAATGGGAACATACCGGCCATAAATACGGCGAAAATAGTCATTGCCTCGGCAGCTCTGTTAATTGCCATTCTCCATTTCTGTCTGAAAAGAAGTAGTACGGCAGAGATAAGTGTACCGGCGTGACCAATACCAACCCACCATACAAAGTTGGTAATATCCCAAGCCCAACCTACAGTTTTGTTTAATCCCCATACACCAATACCAACTCCTAAAAGGTACAGGATACACCCAATACCATAAATTCCAAGTATTAGTGCTATTCCAAATAAAACATACCACATTTTAGGCGCCTTATCCTCTATAGGCTTACAAATATCCTCTGTGATGTCATGATAGGTTTTATGACCTAAAATTAGAGGTTCTCTAATTGCTGCTTCCTTGTGCATTTATATCTGTTTTTAATTCTTTAAAATAAAACTTTATTATTTATTAATGATGCTCTCCATGATTGTTTTCATGTGAATCATGGAGAGCATGACCATGAGCTTCCTCTTCTTTTTGAAGTTTTTCTAAGGCTTCATTTTCTTCATTTCGTACTTTCACTTGGTACCAAATGTTTGGTTGTATTCCAATTTCTTCCAATGCTTGATATGCTCTATTACCTTCAGATGTTTTTCTGATTTTTGAGTTAACATCATTCCAGTCTCCTACGGTAATTGCATCTGTTGGACAAGAGTCAGAACAAGCAGTGGTAAATTCACCATCCTGTACCGGTCTTCCTTCTTTCTTCGCATTTAACTTGCTTTCTTGGATTCTTTGAACACAGAAAGAACATTTTTCCATTACCCCTCTAGTTCGAACAGTAACATCAGGATTCAACACCATTCTTCCTAAATCATCCTGTGCAGGGTTTATTTCTGTTTGTGCTTTATATGAAGGATAGTTAAACCAGTTGAATCTACGAACTTTATAAGGGCAGTTATTTGCACAATATCTTGTACCAATACAACGGTTATACGCCATTTGGTTTAACCCTTCATCACTATGGTTTGTTGCAGCAACAGGGCATACTGTTTCACAAGGTGCGTGATTACAGTGGTGACACATCATCGGCATGTGAACAACACTCGGATTCTCTGCTGCTAATTCTGCTTTATCGTAATCGAAATTGTCTTTATCTTTTTTTGTACCGATAGCAGCTTCTTCATTAGAAGCAAAATATCTATCGATACGTAACCAGTGCATCTCTCTACCTTTACGTACTTCGTTTTTACCTACAACAGGAACATTGTTTTCAGCTTGACATGCAATTAAACAAGATCCACATCCGATACAAGAAGAAAGATCTATAGCCATTCCCCATCTGTGCCCAATATGCTCAACAGGGTGTTTATCCCATAGGTCAACTTCCTTTACAGGTACGGCAACATGATGTCCGTTTTCATCGATTTTTTGAAGTACATGAGGTGGGTTATACGCTTCTTTACCTTTTGTCTTAAAAATATCTAAAGTTGTTTCTCTAACGACAGAGTGACGCCCCATCACCGTGTGATGGATTTGCGTACATGCTATTGGATGTATTCCATCTGTTTTTTCTACTGACGCTACATTATTATAAGAAATATTTCCCAAGGCATCAAAAGAAGACAGGCGAAATGCATTTTCTCCAATTGTTAATCGCTTTCCACTAGCATCTGTTAGATGTCCTCCATATTCTCCCGTTTGATATGCCGCTTTCCCTATTTTTTCATCTCCCGCTCCTCTTCCGTATCCTAAAGCAACACCTACTGTCCCTATTGCTTGACCGGGAAGAGGATATACAGGTAATGTGAGTGAAACATTGCCAACTTTGATAGTTGCTTTGTTTAACCCGTTTTTCTCGTCAAAAGTAGTCGCATATTTTCCTGCCATTTCAACAGGGTTCATAGTGATATAGTTATCCCAAGTTGCCTTTGTTAAAGGATCCGGCATTTCTTGTAACCAAGGGTTGTTTGCGTATACCCCTGTTCTCATCGATGCTTTTTGGTAAAGAACAACTTCCGTTTTGCCTTCTTTAGGAAGAGATGTATTTACTTTAGATAAAGCAGAATCGGAAAAAATAGTTTCAGACAGTTCTTCTACAGTCGGATATTTTACATCTGTACAGCTATTATGAACCATCATGTTCCAGTACTTCTCTTCCGAAGTATATTCCGTCTGATTCGGATATCCATATTGAATCCAAAGGTCTTTTATGTACTTATATGTAACTTTCGAATCTTTTCCTTCTCTTTTAGCTTTTCCTACCCAGACTAAGAGTGACTCTAATGCGGAAAAAGTATTGTGTAATGGTCTTATTGTTGGTTGAGCAATGGCATAATGTCCTTTTATTGGCTCATAATCTGACCAATCTTCTAATGCATGATGATTCGGTACAATGTATTTACATTTAGATGCTGTTTCATCTGCGTAAGCAGAAATTGCTATAGTTGTTTTTACTTTAGACAATGCTTTTCCAAATTGATCTCCATTAGGTAAAGTATAAACAGGATTTGTGTTATAAAATATAACTGTATCAGGTCCTGAACCGGAAATAATATCATTAACAAATTGCTTTACTTTTTTATCATTTCCTTGATTCAATAAAATTGGATTAGAGAAATCAATGGTTTTGCCATAATTACTTAATAGGCTGTTAATTTTGTTTGCCAGTATTTGAGTTCCTAAATTATTCGATCCGGCAACAACAATAGACTCACCTTTTGAAGCTTTTAAAGCTTTAATTGCTTTGTCAGCAACTTTTTTAGCTTTATCATTTAATTGTGTAGAAACCCCACCTGTATTTCCACCTAATTTCTCTATCATGTAAGCGAGTACTTTAGCTTCTTCAGATGGTTTAATCATTCCTCTATAATCTGCATTTGATCCGGTAATGGACATGACAGATTCAAACTGGAAGTGTTTTGACATCCATTCTCCTTCAGGTTTTCTTCTTGATCCGTATTCTCCAACAAATTTTGTAGGGAATAACCAAGAATTCAAGAAGTCAGCCCCAATACTTACAATTGTTTTTGCTTTGGAGAAGTCATAGTTAGGAATGATTCCCATTCCGATTTCATCTACTTTATTGAAAGAGATAGCATTTGCCTCTCTCATTGCAGAATAAGATACAGCATCATATTGGATGTGTTCAAAACGATCTTCTCCCAATGACATTTTTAAATCGTTAATTGCAGTAGTCATTGAAGGAGAAATAATAGTGCTTGATAGCAACACTACTTTATTCGAAGATTTTAAGGCCGATTTAATATTTTTGTCTATAGAAGATATAGAAACATCTTTACCCTTCATTTGAGGATTAGATAATCGTTCACTATCATAAAGACCTAATACTGATGCTACAATTTGAGGATTTACCGCTCCTTTAGTAACACCAAAATCTTTATTCCCTTTGATATAAATTGGACGACCTTCTCTTGTTTTTACTAAAATACTAGCATAAGATACACCATCATAAAAAGTGGACGCATACCAAGTAGCTTGTCCCGGTGTAACATTCTCAGGTTTATTTACGTAAGGGATTATTTTTGTTACAGGCGCTTCACATGCAGCAACAGTTGCAGCAGCAACACTGAAACCTAAAAACTTTAAGAAATCTCTTCTACTTGTAGAAGACTCGTTCAAGTTCTCATCACTCAAAAACTCTTCAATTGATGCAGAACCTGAAAATTCTTGTTCTTTGGATTCTAGGAAAGCAGGAGTTTCTTTTAACTCATCTACTCCTTTCCAGTATTTTTTTGTCATTCCCATATCTTAATTCGAATTCTTTCTTAATTATAAATTAATAGTGGCATTTAGCACACTCCCATCCTCCTAATTCTCTAACGGTTACTTTACCGTCCTCTAAATATTTTTCATACAGACCTTTGTCATGCTCAATTAAACGTTTATGAAGCTCGTCATAATATCCGTTTTTCTTGGAGTTTAAAGGCCCGGAGGAAACCTCTTTTTCATTGTGACATTCAATACACCACCCCATAGTTAGGGTTCTTTTGGTTAACTTGATATTTCCTTCAACAGCATTTAATTCTTCAACAGTTTGAACTTTTGCCGTTTCTTTCATTTTAGTCATATCTCCGTGACATTGTTTACAATCAACTCCACCTGCAACTACGTGCTGAGAGTGATTGAAATAAACGTGATCAGGTAAGACATGTACCTTGTTCCAAACAATAGGCTTTTGTTCCCCTGTATATTTACCTCCTCCTGCGGGGTCAAACCCTGCAGCTTCATATATTTTTGCTATTTTCTTCTCTTGCTCCGGGGTGCTTCCTGATATTTGTTTGTGGCAATTCATACAAACATTAATAGTTGGCAATCCTGCGGTTTTTGATTTTTCAACAGAGTTATGACAGTATTTACAATCTATACCGTTTGTACCCGCGTGTACAGAGTGAGGGAATTCTATTGGTTGAGATGGTTGGTAGCCTTCAACAACTCCAATTTGATAAAGACCTAAGAATAAAATAACGACTAACGCCATAACAAACAAAACAGCTCCTACCACAACTTTTTTTCTGTTTTCCCATGCCCATCTTCTAAGTTCTTCATTAAAAGATAGTTTTTCATACTCTTCATTTGATAAACTTGCTGCCGCAGCTTTAAATTGCTTTCTTACACTAGAGATAATAATCGTTAAAGTAAGAAGGATTAAAGCTATAATAGCCCAAACCCAAAGCGTTGACTTTTCTTTTTTAATAACATTTGCATCACCTCCTTGATCATTGGCAGTCGCAGAAGATTCTGTTTTTTGTTCTTGTGAATCTATCCAGTCAAAAATAGCATCAATTTGCTCCTTTGTCAAATCTGGAAACTTACTCATGCTGGTTGCTGACCAGTTAACTACTTCTGCAGCGTAAGGGTCAGATGCGGCTGCATTCTCAAAGTTATTAACCCATTGGTAAATGCTACCTTCTTTAGCGCCATTTTCTTCCCATTTTTGGCGAACCTTATAAAGCTTCGGCCCTGTTCCGTCTTTAAATACTTGATGGCAAGTTGCACATTTAACCTTAAAAAGCTTCTCTCCTTCGTCTTGTGCTACAGAGTAAGTAGCGAACAACAAAACTGCGATAAAGCTTAATCCCAAACTTTTAATCTTTATAAACATCTGATTATTAGATATTTTCATATAAAACTTGTTACATTTTCCACTAAGAAGTACTTCTTAGCACGAGCAAATTTAGTAGAAAACCAATATTACGTGACAGTTTTGTGACAATTTTAATCAAAAAAAAACTAATTTAGAATAGTTCTAAAT
>JALWLM010000132.1 GCA_027084145.1 Crocinitomicaceae bacterium
CAGGGGATGCACTTGCTGTTACCGTTGGTAAAGCATTAACCGTTACAGTTACTTGACCTGTATTCGTACAACCGTTTGCATCCGTTCCGGTTACCGTGTAAGTTGTCGTAGATGTCGGCGATACCGTTTGCGTTTGACCTGCACCTAATCCGTTGTCCCATGTGTATGTTGTTGCTCCACTTGCTGTAAGCGTTGAGTTATCTCCTAAACAAATCGTTGCAGGTGATGCACTTGCCGTCACTGTTGGTAAAGGATTAACAACTAAAGTCTGTGTTGATGTATTCCCTCCGTCTACTGTCAATGTAATTGTTTTAGAACCTGAGGAGGAATAAGTAACAGTATGAGGTCCTTGTCCTGTTGCTGTTGCAGGAGTAGCTCCAGCACCAAAATTCCAACTCCATGTAGTCGCATTTGTTGAATTATCAGTAAATGTTACTGTTTCTCCTTGACATGCCGGATTTGGAGACATTGTAAAATCGGCTGTAGCAGAACTAACGACTCCTGATATGTTAACATTATCTATATATAAATTTTGTCCATATCCGGATATATTTCTAAATAAAATTTCAACCTTTTGGCTTCCTATATATGGAGTTAAATCAATCACTTCATTTCTCCATGTTTGAGGATTTGTATATTGTGCTGTTTGATCCGGATCTGTTGCTAATGTGCTTCCTTGCTTTGAATAAATTGTTGTATAAGTTGTTCCACAATCTGTTGAAATTAAGACATCTAGTCTATCTTTATAAGTTGCATTATACCTTGCATAAGCAACATCAAAAGAAAGCTGAGCAGAGGAGAACCCTGACAAATCGAACGGTTCTACAACCAAATCATCTTGATCTCCTGTTGTATTCGTAGTAAAATTATCGATCATTGCTGAATTACCCGCTGTCGGCGCTGTTCCTTGAGAACCGTTTCTCACCCAAGTAATCGTATTTCCTCCATTATTAATTGACCAATTTGTTGGAGGGAATGTTGTGTTTACAAAACCTTCACTTATCGGTAGTGTAGCTGCTCCAGAAGCAGGTAATACTGTTATTAAATTGGTTTGATTATCTGTATCCGATCCATAAGCATTGGTAACTGTTAAAGAAGCATCGTAGGTCCCGGCTGTCGAATAAGTTACCGTATGTGGACCTTGTCCTGTTGCTGTGGACGGTGTTCCTCCAGGAAACGTCCAAGACCAAGAAGAAGCGGAAGATGATGCATCTGTATATGTTACAGTAGAACCTTCACAAATTGTTGTCGGAGAAGCAGTAAACGAAGCTGTTGGAGGAGTTACCGAACCTGTCCCTATTAATTGAAAATTAAAGGTTCCTTCATCACAATCATTTGTTGAAAATGATACATTCCCATTTATTATCCCCGCAGAAGAAGGTGAAAAATCAATAGAAAAAGTTGTTGTTGCTCCGGGTGTTAATGTTGTCGTTCCAAAAGAAGTGTTTAAGGAATAATCCGAAGAACCTGTTACATTAATTGGAGGTGTTAATACTAAATTTGTTGTTCCTGTGTTTGTGACTGTAAACACAGCTGTAACAGTTGATCCTACTGCAACTGAACCATAATCATAAAAACCTTCATCTAGTACTTCTAACCCTGCAACATCAACTTTTATTTCTCCGGGAGTCACAGCATTATATTCAAAATTATCTATATATAAATTACCTCCATTTCCTGCGTTTGTTGCTCTAAACCTAAATTGTACACTTTTAGAAGTACTTGTTACATAAGAAGATAAATCTATCACTTCATTTCTCCAATCTGAAGCAGCTGATGGTGTCCAAAACGCATCAAGATTAGAAGTTACGGTTCTAAGCGTATTTCCAGATTTATCATAAATTACACTCCATGTATTTCCACAGTCTTCAGAAAATTCTAATCGTAATCTATCATTACTTCCATTAATCCTTTTTCGATAAGCGACATCAAATCTCACCTCTGCAGATGTTGCATTACAAGGTAAAATAAAAATCGGTGTATATAAATATTCATCTTGATTAGTTCCATTTTGGTAATTTCTCATTAATGGACATGCATTGTTTGTATTTCCCGAACTAGATGTTCCTGTTCCTGCTGTCCATTCATAACAATCATTATTAGGGTTTACCACCTTCCATTTTAAATCAGGAGGAAAGGTTCCTCCATCAAAATCTTGTACATAATTTGGCATATACCCGTTTGAAACGGCAAATTGAATTATTGTTGTGTCTTGTGTCGGCTCAGGGTCAACAACACCATTAGGCATTGTAGTATAAGACTTAAATGTACGTGTTCCTAAAGGAGAGGTAAACCCAGGTAAAGAAACATTCGTTTCAGCTCCAGGAGATAGAGTACCTGACCAGTTAAAAGTTGTTATCGTTCCATTATCTATTTGATAATTAATTTCTACAGAAGTTAAATTATTAGAACCTCTATTTCTTAACGTGACAACAGGCGTAATCGTTCCTGCACAATTATCTCCTGTTGGGGAAAGAATATCTACAATAGAAGCATCACTCGGATTTGGAGGGACACAAGCATCTGAACGAATTAAAGAAGCTCGTATAGGACTGTTTTCCAGTACTGTCCTCATTCTCATCTTTTGATCATTTGTGAAAATATTCATACATAAATCATCTGTATAATCCATGTAATTTTCAATCATATCCACTGTTCCACAAGATACATGACCAGAAGGGCACCCAAAATTAGAAGCATCCGACTCCGGTGTATCCGAGCAAAAATCATCAACTCCACATGGTCCGTCTCCCCAAATATGACGAAGTCCTAACCAGTGACCAACTTCATGAGTTGCTGTTCTACCCTCATTATATGGAGGCGGATTTCCTGTTACTGAACTTTTCCCTATAGAAGTATATAATAAAACGACTCCGTCTGTTGCTTGATTTTGAGCATTACAATCCATCCCTCCAATAGAAGTTGTAGGAAACTGTGCATACCCTAAAACCCCTCCTGATATTTCACAAATCCATATATTCATATAAACATTAGGATCATATCCTTGAGCATTCGTATATGGTTTGATATTATTATCTATAAATGTTGTTGTATAAGGTGCGTTTCCCCAACCCGCAACACCTGCATCTATTCGGTTTATACCCGGTTCTGTAAAAGCTGTTCCATCCGGCTTTCTCTGTGCCAAACAGAATTCTATTTGGGTATCTGCTCCATCAGGATGGTTATTATAACCATTGGTCCCAAAAATCCGTCTAAAGTCCTCATTCAAAACATCTACTTGCGATTGAACATAAGAGGCCGGGATATTTCTTCCTGTCCCTACCGCTTCTCCGGAATTATGAATAATGTGAAAAACAACCGGAATGGTATAAACTCCATTAATAATTAGTTTGGGGCCATTCTTTTTCTCTTGAATTTTCTTAGCTAACCATGCTTCAAACTCCTCATTACTCTGAAGGTTTGGATTGTTCGCATGACGAATAGAATCCATAACGGTTGTATAACATCTAATGACACCATTTGGATTTGTTTGTGATTGTAAAAATGTAGAAAAAGAAAATAACAAAAAGAACAACACATTCTTTAAAGAAGTAAATCTCTTCATAAGGTTAAATTTTAACTTGGTTTAGATTTGCAAGTTATAAATTTCACTTATTGAAAAAAAAAAAAAAATAAATATTCGACAAGTTACGTTATATACTCGTCAGAATTAGATAAATATTCGACACCGAAAACATCACCACCCTTCTTCTTGTTGTTCAAAAAAATGAGCTTTATAATAATTAATGATCCTTACATTGGAAAAATAGAATAATGCAATTTGCTTAAAATTAAAACCTTGTCTAGCCATTTCCATCGCTCCTTCTTGACACAGCCCAACACCATGTCCAAAACCTCTCCCCTCTAAGACGATATAATCCCCTTCTGACCTTGTGCTAAAAAAGGTAGATTTTAATCGAAATTTTTTTCTTAAATCCCGTAACGGCACCCCTAGTGACGGGTGGATATAAAATGCCTTCCTACTTTCTTGTTTAAAATTATAAAGTAAATTACCATATTTTTCTTCTTTTACACCATAATGCTTTTCTAAAAAAGATTTCCATTGATATTTCGGAATTTTTTTTATCCATTTTGCTTGCTTGGTATGGATACAGAAAGTATCAATAAAACTAGTGATATAATCAACATCCGTATTCCACACGTAAGATGCTTCACATGTTTGCCCTCCACAATTTGCGGAAAAATAAGTTGAAATAGGTTCATTACTTGTCTTTGTAACAATAATCAACCCTGATGTAGCACGTGTTGCTTTTCGTATTTTTTCATCATTAGAGGTTTTGTGATAAGCCTGACAATGAACATTATCACACAATTGATACCCTTCTTTTTTATGTCTATCCCTATTTTTTAACGCATAAGTTCGACTCATAAGAGCTTGTACTTTATAATACTCCAAAGGTTTACCTCTTCCTCCCTCAGATAACAGAACTCCGGAAAGATAATCATCCATATCAACTTGGTTAACAATAATTAGCTTCCCACTAACCGAAGTGATTTTTACGCCGTCATCATAAATACGCTCTTTCCATTTTGGAATTTTATATCTTAATTTTGAATTATTTGTTGTAGGCACAAGGCGTATTGACGGAAACATCATCTCTCCTTTTCCCGTAAGATTACAGCTTACTTTTGAACCTGATCTCCTTATCACAATAATCCTGCCTTTATTAAGCTCTTCTAAAACAGATGTATCTCCAATTAAAGAATAACTTCCTTCTTCTACCTTGAGTTCAATATAAAAAGTTCGGCTTCTTGTGAATACACCTATATCCATCAATTGCCCTATAGATACAGAGGCAAACAATAAAAAAATATGAATGAATATAAATCTCACTTTTTAGTTATTCATGTCCTCAAGCAAAGATTGTGCTACTCTTTTACTTGCTCCACCTCCTCCGAGAATCTTTGCTAATTCATCAAAATCTTTCAACATTTTAGAACGGTATTTCTCATCAAATAATAATCGCTTAACCTCTTGCTTTATTGTTTCAGGAGTACATTCATCTTGGATTAACTCTTTTACAATTTCCTTTCCCATAATTAAATTAACCAATGAAATGTAATCAATTTTAACTAACCTTTTTGCTATCATATAAGAAATTTTAGCTCCTTTATAACAAACGACTTCCGGTGTTTTTAATAATGCTGTTTCTAGTGTCGCTGTTCCCGATGTAACTACAGCAAGCTCTGATGCAGATAAAAGTTCATACGTTTTACCAAATAAAATAGGTATAGATGCATTCATGTATTTTTTATAAAATTCAGGAGAAAGTGTTGGAGCTCCCGCTATAATAATTTGAATATCATTAAAGCCTTCTAATGCTTTTAACATCATGGGCAATTTCTTAGAAACCTCTTGTTTTCTACTCCCGGGTAAAACTGCTATAATTTTTCGATTATCTAAATTATTCTCTATTCGAAAACGTTTGTTGTCAAATTTATATTTTTTAATCTCATCCAATAATGGATGTCCTACATACTTCGTGTCATAATTAAATTTTTTGTAAAACTCTTTTTCAAATGGGAGGATTACAAACATTCTATCTACTACTTTCTTTATCTTATGTACCCTGTTTTGTTTCCAAGCCCATACTTGCGGAGAAATGTAATAATAAACTTTTATACCTTTGCTTTTAGCCCATTCTGCTATGCGAAGATTAAATCCGGGATAATCTATTAAAATCAAAGCGTCCGGTTGGAAGGCTTCAATGTCTTTTTTACAAAAAGATATATTTTTTAAGATTGTCCTAAGATTCATCAATACTTCAATAAATCCCATAAAAGCAAGCTCATTAATGTGCTTTACCAAATCTCCGCCAATTTTTTGCATCTTATCTCCTCCCCAAAAACGAAATTCAATATTACCTTCTTCTTCGATAAGAGTCTGCATAAGATTCGATCCATGTAAATCTCCTGATGCTTCTCCCGCAATAAGATATATTTTTTTATTCTTCAAACTAAAAAAATTTAACGTAAATGATATAAGGAGCAAACGCTATTGAAGCGATAATTAATCCCATTGCAATATTGTAACGTTCCTTGTTAAGATAATAATAAAACCAACCTAAATTTGCGATGATTGATATTGTTAATATTTTAACTTGGTAATCACTATTGTATTTAAACTTATTCCACAACTGCTCAAAAAGATAATTTTGAGTTATCGATATCCCCCATAAAACAACAGGAAAAATTATCAAAGGTGTTATAATTCCTAATAATAAACCTTTTGTGTGTTCTATTGACCATTTTCTTAATTTCATAACTCCCATTGTTTTAGTTTTGTCATGACTTTATAAGCTGTTAAATCAAATTGTGTGGGAACAACTGTAGCATATCCTTTTTCTAACCAAAATAAATCTGTGTCTTCTGCCGGAGTTTGTTCTACAAAATCTCCCGTCAACCAATAATACGGACGGTTATGAGGATCCATTCTTTTTTCAAAAAAATCTTCCCAAAAAGCATGTGCTTGACGGCAAACTTTAAGTCCTTTTAAATTCTGTACATCAGGAATATTAACATTTAAACAAACTCCTTCTCCGATACCTTCATCCAAAACATTTGCAACTACTTTTTCCACTATTTCAACAGCATGATCAAAATTAGCATCCGGATCATAAGAACAAAGAGAAAAACCTATTGAAGAGATGTTTTCCATTGCTCCTTCTACAGCTGCAGACATTGTTCCTGAATATAATACATTTGTTGCCGCATTAGAACCATGGTTAATTCCTGATACAATTAAATCAGGTACTCCATCCAAAATTTCATAAATTCCTAACTTGACACAATCTACCGGTGTACCCGAACAAGAATAAGATTCTACTCCATTATTGAAATGGTTATCTTTAAACAATCTCAATGGCTGATTAATAGTTATTGCATGTCCCATTCCTGACATTGCGGAATCAGGAGCAATCACTACGACCTTTCCAAATTTTTGCATTACTTTTTGAAGAACAGTAATACCTTTAGAAGTAATCCCATCATCATTCGTTACTAAAATCAGCTTTTCTTTTTTCATTATGATTTTTTTAAGCGCTCTAAAATAATCATTTTTTAAGCTTTATGCCTTCCATCTTTTTAAAATACAAAAACTATTTTAAAATAAATTATTATTGATTTTGTCCGACATCAGACTTGTTTTATCTAATAA
>JALWLM010000133.1 GCA_027084145.1 Crocinitomicaceae bacterium
TTGTAAAACGGTTCTTCAAACTCAATGCTATCCATCACTTTAAAGTCTCCCTCTGCCAAGCCCACAAAGTTTGCTACGGTCATCGGCACTTTTTGGTGTTCCAGTTTTAATAAAATATCTCCTTTGTTGGTTTTTATTTCTGCGTAAATTCCTTTCTCTAGCTTTCTTTTTTTCTTCCAATTACAGTTTTGTCCTCCAAAAACAGGGTTTGTCATTAAAAAAAGTCCTGCTCCTATAACTAACAATATATTCTTCATTATTTTTTCTGTTTTACTTTAATTTAATATTTCTAGTGTCTTCTCCCCAAGACATTTTCTTTCTAATAGTATCCAAAAAATTATTTTCCTCAAATTTAATGACATTAATCATAAAATCAGCCTTATGTACATAAACAATTTCATTTTGTTTAATACTTAATGATGTTCCGTCTAAACTAATTAAATAAGTACGGCTTCTTCCTTCTATTTGTAATTTAATCGGCATGTGGTCCGGAACAACCAGCGGACGAACGTTTAAATTATGTGGTGCTATTGGTGTTAAAATGTGTACTTGACACCCCGGAGTAACAATCGGACCTCCACAACTTAAATTATATGCCGTAGACCCCGATGGTGTTGAAACAATTAAACCATCTGCCCAATAAGAATTAATAAATTTTTCTTCCAACCAAGTGTGCACCATAATCATTGATGCCGTATCTTTTTTTTGCAAAGTCACTTCGTTAAAGGCTAAATTATCATCACTAAAAAGGTTTTGCTCCGTTTCCACACGCAATAAAGACCGTTTTTGATGCTCATACTTTTTTTCACTAACCAGTTCTATGGCATGCTCTATCTTATCTTTATAAATATTTGACAGAAACCCCAATCTTCCCGTGTTAATTCCCATCACCGGAACACCGGAATCACGAACAAACTTTACATTTCGAATAAAAGTTCCATCTCCCCCAACACTAATGCTTAAGTCAATACCTGATTGTAAATCTTTATATGATGAAAAAACATCACAATCGACTCCTATTCCGACTTTTTTAACAAGTTTTTCTTTTAACTCATCATATAAAACCGGAGTCCACCCTCTACTCTCTAAATTTTTTAATAACTCTTGATAATATCGAATATTATCCTTAGTTACTTTTGCTCCATAAATAGCAACATTCATAACTACAAACTTAAATAGTTCATTAATGCTTCATAACGAAACTTTAGATCATCTTGAAACTTACTTTTTTGGAAAGTAGCTTTAATTGTATATTCATAACGTTCAAATGTTCTTACAATTCGTTCTAAGTCAACTTTGTTAATCTTTAATGTTACCTCTATCTTATTCGAATCGGGAACATTCATAACATAAGAACTTAAAATTTTTGCATTATTACTCTCGACAATTTGTGCAATTTGTGCAAGAGAATAATCATGAGGCTGAACCTCTAAAACAAGAATTCCTCCTACATCCATCATGTTTCCTGTCTTTGCTAAAACAGTCATTAAGTAATGGACATCTATTCCTCCTATATATTTTTCTTCTTTATTTAAAACCGGAACAAAAGTTAATTTGGCTTCCGACATTTTCGTTAACACTTGATAAAGGTGATCTTCTTCAAACACATAGGGGCGTGGTAAATGCTGGAACAATTTGTCCAGAGATTCTTCCAGATTTTTTTGGTCTAAAATATCTGACTCCGAGACGACTCCTACAAAATTCCCGTTTTTTAAAACCGGAAGATGAAGCACTTTAAACTCATCCATCCAGTTTAATGCTTTTTCCCCCGTATCCGTATGTTTCAACGGGGGGATTTCTTCATTTATTAGTTCTTTTGCTATCATTCTATATGCTAATGTACTAAATCCTGTTCAAGTTGTTACCTTTGTAAGTATAAAAAGTAAGCACAGTGACAAAATTAAGTGTAAATATTAATAAAATTGCAACTTTAAGAAATGCCCGGGGAGGTCATACCCCTAATGTTGTTGAGGCAGCAGTTGCTTGCGAACGGTTCGGAGCAGATGGTATAACCATACATCCAAGACCGGATGAACGGCATATAGCAACTAAAGATGTTTATGACTTAGCCGAAGTTGTAACAACAGAATTTAATATTGAAGGATATCCCGATGAACGATATTTGAATTTCATCCGTGAAATCCGCCCTGCTCAGGCAACGCTTGTCCCTGATCCTCCAAATGTTTTAACTTCTAATGAAGGTTGGGACACCAAAAAACATCTTTCTTTTCTGCAAGAGTTGATTCAGGAAATTCACTCTCTTGGTGTTAGAAGTTCTATTTTTGTAGACACAAACCTCGAAAACATTGAATATGCAGCAAAGACCGGAGTTCACCGAATTGAACTATATACAGGCCCTTATGCCGAGGATTTTATTCAAGACAAAGAAAAAGCAATTATACCTTATGTTTCTGCCGCTAACTTAGCAAAAGAATTAGGTTTGGAAATCAACGCGGGACATGATCTTGACCGAAAAAATCTTCGCTTTTTTAAGAAAAACATTCCTTTTTTAGAAGAAGTCTCTATCGGACATGCACTTATTTCCGATGCTTTATATTTAGGGCTGGAAAACACCATTCAACTTTATAAAAGAGAACTGGAAGTTTAATGGTCAGATAAAAAGCAGTATCTTTGCAAAAAGGTTTAGGTAAAATGACTATTGAAGAAAAACAACAAGAAATCATCGAAGAATTCTCTATCTATGATGATTGGATGGACAAATATGAATATATCATCGAACTAGGAAAGGAATTACCTGTAATTTCAGAAGAAAAAAAAACCGATGACCGACTTATTGAAGGGTGCCAGTCTCGCGTTTGGCTTGATGCCCAAAAAGAAGATGGAGTAATGAGTTTTACCGCAGATTCTGATGCGATTATTACCAAGGGAGTTATCTCATTGTTGATTCGTGTATTAAACAAGCAAAAACCGGAAGACATTGCAACTGCTGATTTACATTTTATTAAAGATATCGGGTTGCAAGAACATCTTTCCCCAACAAGAGCTAACGGCTTGGCAAGTATGGTCAAAAAATTAAAACTTCATGCATTAAAAGCAATAAACAATGGATAGCAGTGAAAAAATTGAACTGGAGAATGAAGTAATTCAGATTTTGAAAACAATTCATGATCCTGAAATTCCTGTAGATATTTATGAATTGGGGTTAATTTATGAAGTTAGAATCAACGATGATAGAGCGGTGGAAATTGATATGACTTTAACTTCCCCTAACTGTCCTGTCGCTGAATCACTCCCTATAGAAGTTGAAGAGAAAGTCGCATCAAGTCCCTCTTTTAAATCTTGTAAAGTAAATATTGTTTTTGATCCCCCTTGGGATAAAGAAATGATGAGTGAAGAAGCAAAGTTGGAACTTGGATTTTTATAAAAATGAATAGAGTTGTTGTAACAGGGCTGGGGGCACTTACTCCTATCGGTAATTCATTACACGAATTTTGGGAAAATGCAATAAAGGGAAAACAAGGGGCTGCTCCAATCACAAAGTTTGATGCTTCAAAATTTAAATGTCAGTTTGCCTGTGAGCTTAAAGATTTTAATCTCAATGAACATTTTAATAGAAAAGAAATTAAACAATATGATTTGTTTACACTTTACGCACTTCATGCTGTAAAAGACGCCCTATCAAAAGGAAAGATTAATTTAGATACACTTAATAAAAATCGAATAGGTGTTATTTGGGGATCGGGGAATGGAGGAATTAAAACTTTCCAGGATCAGGTCACGGAATTTAATCAAGGAGAAGGTGTCCCTCGTTTTAACCCCTATTTTATTCCCCGCATTCTAGTAGATATTGCTTCCGGTGTAATCTCCATAAAATATGGTCTCCGAGGAATCAATTATACTTCCGTTTCTGCCTGTGCTTCTTCCACAACGGCAATCATTGAAGCCTTTAATCACATTAAATGGGGAAAAGCCGATATGATTATTTGCGGAGGCTCGGAAGCTGCTATTACAGAATCAACCATTGGTGGATTTTCTTCTTTGAAAGCTTTATCAACAAAAAACGATTCTTCTGAAACAGCATCAAGGCCTTTTGATGTGGAAAGAGATGGTTTTGTAATGGGGGAGGGAGCCGGAGCGATTATTTTAGAGTCTTATGAGCACGCTGTTAAAAGAGATGCTGAAATATATGCTGAAGTCGTTGGTGGGGGGCAAGCCGCTGACGCCTATCATCTTACAGGAACTCACCCAAAAGGAGAAGGGGCTGTTTTGGGGATGGAAGAAGCAATTCGGGAAGCAAAGATCACTCCTGATGATGTGGACTATATCAACATGCATGCGACTTCCACACCCATGGGGGATATTAGCGAATTGATAGCGGTAGAACGTGTTTTTGGGAAACGAAAAGACCTTTTTCTTTCAGGAACGAAATCGATGACGGGACATCTTCTTGGTGCTGCAGGAGCGATTGAGTCCATTTTAACCATTTTGTCGGTAAAGAATAATATCATTCCCCCAACTGTAAACAGTCAAAATATTGAACCGGATTTTAAAGATTTATTTTCTTTTCCTCTACAAAAAGGATATCCTAAAACAATTCATTATGCAATGAGTAACACCTTCGGATTTGGAGGTCACATTGCAAGCGTGTTATTTAAAAAATTTGAGGATTAATTTTCCTTCTTTTTTATTTTTCCTTCATCTGAAATCTGAAGTGGAGAATTTGGAAAATCACTTTTTGTCAATCTCTGTATCTCTTTTATGACTCTCTTTTCAGGGTCTAATTGTGGCCCTCCCTCTCCCACTTGTTTTGTGGGGATTATTTCCGCATCAATAAATGTTCCTTCTTTTGTGACGTTTACCTTCATTATTGGTGCTATTCCTTTCACTCCACTTAGAGAAAATCGACCATACGTCGCAAAGTTACCCAAGCTATATGCGATAAACCTGTTTTTATAAAGATCTACTGCTCTTGTCACATGAGGGCCGTGTCCAAAAACAATATCGGCTCCGGCATCAATTACAACTCGAGCAAACTCATAAGGGTTCCCCCTGTCCTCTCCTAAGAAAATTTCTTTTTTTCTGTTGACATGTGTATACTTGCTTCCTTCTGCTCCACCATGAAAAGAAACAATCACAATATCTACAAGACTGTCTAAGTGAGCGATTGTTTTTCTATGAAAATCATAATTGTTAATACGAACGGTTCCCCTGTTTGGAGATACTGCATAAAACCCATATCGAACACTGTCTTTTTCAAAAATTGTATAGGGACAGGATTCCAATCCGGCATATTTTATTCCAACCTCTTCTAACTTCTGCATTGTATTTTTCCTTCCAATTTCTCCAAAATCTCCGGAATGATTGTTTGCCAAACTTACTACATCAAAACCAGCTTCTTTGTAATAATTCACATAATGATCCGGAGACTTAAACGCATAACATACGGCCGGATTACTACATTTTTTTACACTCCCTTTTCCTGTAAGAATTACCCCTTCTAAATTCCCGAAAGTAAGATCTGCATTCTGTAAAATGTCTTTTACCGGATTAAAAATATCTTTTCCATCATTTTCGGGCAGATATTTTTCCGAAGGGAAGTTTGTACCTATCATCATATCCCCAACCCCAATAATTGAAATGATTCTGTTTCCCTCTTTTTGATTCTTTAATGTATCTTCTTGATTTTCACTCGGCAAATTTATCCTCCCTGCAAATAAAAATCGCTCATCATAATAACTTCTTGGAAAATTGTCAATCACAACCCCTCTGTTACAGCTGTGAACCATTTTCAATGTGCTGTCCGTTTTTTCTATTACCAAACTAACATGTCCAACTACTTTTGATGCTTTATTTCTTCCGGTAAAGAATAAAAGATCCCCTTTTTGTGTTTCTTCCAGTTTTATCTTTACCACTCGTGAAGCAATTAACCTCGATGATCCGGGTAGATTAATCCCTTGTGTAGACCAAACATATTGAATAAAGCCGCTGCAATCAAGAATTGTTCCTTTTGGACCTCTGGAGCGATACGACTTCCCGATTAATTCTTTGGCTTCAAGAATAACTTCTTCTATAATATTTGATGAGGCGGTCGCGTTTGAATCTAAGTTTGACGAATATACAGTTTGCGCGGTTAAAAAAATGACCACAAGTATTATTTTACTTCTCTTAAAAAAATCCATCTTTCTAATTAAACGAACGAGCCCTAAAATTAGTGTATTCCGGGAGCATTTTTTTCTCTTCCCAAACGATAAAGCATTTTAGCGTGTCCTGCTAAAGCTTCTTTAAATGTTTTGTAAGAATAATAAGGCAAGTTGTACTCTACCGCTGTCTGTTTAACAATTTTTGACAATTTTTTGTAATGCACGTGGCAGATATTAGGGAATAAATGGTGCTCAACTTGAAAATTTAAGCCTCCTATAAACCATGAAAACCATTTTGACTCCGTTGCAAAATTTGCTGTATTTTTTAATTGGTTTATAGCCCAATCTTCTTCAATAGTTCCGTCTTCATTAACCGTTGAAAAAGTAGAAACGGGAACAACATGTGCAGACTGGAAAATCATTGAAAGCACTAAGCCTGAAATATAATGCATTAACACAAAACCAATTAATGTTACCCACCATGATACCGGTGAAAGATACAAAGGCAATCCCAATGTTATTGAAAAATATAAAATTTTGTAAATCACTAGTTTAAGAACATAGCTGTTCCCGTTTCCTTTTATTCCTTGGGTTCCCAATAATCCTTTTTTCTTGTATCTCAAAAACTGTTTAAAATCTTTGGTTGTCGACCACATTAATGTCATTAAGCCATATAAAAACCAAGCATAAACATGTTGATACTTATGTACTTTTTTCAACTTTTGTCCCGGGGAAAATCGCATAATTCCACCAATATCAATATCCTCATCCATTCCTTCCACATTGGTATAAGTGTGATGCAACACATTGTGCTGTATTCTCCAATTCACATCACTTCCTCCTACTATTAAAATAACTTTTCCTACTAAATCATTTACTCTTTTATTTTTTGAGTACACACCGTGATTCGCATCGTGCATAATAGACAAGCCAACACCGGCCATTCCAAAACCCATTAATGCCCACATTAAGAGTATTATGAATGGATTTTCTAAATAGGTTAAAATTAAAACAAAGGGAACCAAATAAAGGAACAACATAAATACTGTTTTGATATACATCGTTGCGTT
>JALWLM010000134.1 GCA_027084145.1 Crocinitomicaceae bacterium
ACCCTGAATTACCCTATAAACTTCCTTTTTTATTACAAAAGGCGGGCGTTAAGTTTTGTATCCAAAACGCTGGAGATATGGAAGCTATGAATGCCAGAAACATTCCTTTTCTGGCGGGAACAGCAATGGCTTACGGACTTACTGAAGAACAAGCTATTCAATCCATTAGTCTATCCCCCTGCGAAATAATGGGTTGTAACGATTTATACGGAAGTGTTGAAAAAGGGAAATCTGCAACGCTATTTGTTTCTGAAGGAAATGCATTGGAAATGAAAGGAAATCAAGTTGTTTTAGCACTCATTGACGGAAAATTTGTTGATTTAAACAATCGTCAAAAACAACTTTATGAAAAGTATAAAAAGAAATACAAGTAATTTTATTAACTTTGTTTTGAATCATTTTAAATAAGAAAGTCATGAAATTTGAATTACCAAAATTACCTTATGCATACGATGCGTTAGAGCCACATATTGATGCGCTAACGATGGAGATCCATCACACAAAACATCACCAAGGTTATACAAACAATTTAAACAATGCAATTGCAGGAACAGATTTTGAAGGAAAAACAATTGAAGAAATCCTCGCTTCTTGCAAAGACAAGCCTGCAGTTAGAAACAATGGCGGAGGATATTGGAACCACTGTCTTTTCTGGGAAATAATGAGTCCTAACGGAGGAGGTCAACCTCAGGGAGAATTAGCTGAAGCAATTAATTCTGCTTTTGGTTCTTTTGATGCATTCAAAGAGGAATTTTCAAAAGCTGCCGCAACACGTTTTGGGTCTGGTTGGGCTTGGTTATGTGTCGTTGATGGAAAATTAGAAGTTTGCTCTACACCTAATCAAGACAACCCGCTAATGAATATCGAAGGAACTTGCGGAGGAACTCCAATATTAGGATTGGATGTATGGGAACACGCTTACTATTTAAAATATCAAAACAGACGTCCTGATTACATCAAAGCATTTTTCAATGTAGTCAATTGGGATGAAGTTGCTAAAAGATTTTCCGAAGCAAAATAAAAATTAAATAAATTTTAAGCCCTTTCAGTTTTGAAGGGGCTTTTTTTATATTTCTTAATAACTATTTCATTATCGATTATGCTGACACCCCACAACGATGAATATTTTATGAAACAAGCTCTTCTGGAAGCTCAAAAGGCTTTTGAAGCAGATGAGGTCCCCGTGGGAACAGTTATTGTTTCCGAAGGAAAAATTATTGCCAGAGGACACAATCTAACCGAACGATTAAATGATGTTACTGCACATGCTGAAATGCAAACCATCACTGCTGCGGCAAACTTCCTCGGGGGAAAATATCTTAAAGGATGTACCCTCTATGTTACACTTGAACCTTGTGTCATGTGTGCCGGAGCATTGTTTTGGTCACAAATAGATCAAATTGTTTTTGGAATAAAAGATGAAAAAAGAGGTGCCGGCAGAATTGAAAACATTTATCATCCGAAAACAAAAATTATAGGTGGCGTACTTGAAAAAGAATGCGCTGAACTTTTAACTCGTTTTTTTGAAAAGAAAAGATGATTTAATTCTCGATGAAAAATTGATGAATCAATTGAGCTTTTGATTTTCCAACAAACTTTTCCAATTCTTTTATCTCTGCTTTTTTAATGTTTTCTATTGTTTTAAATTTCTTAAATAATTTTTCTTTTGTGCTCAGACCAATCCCTTTAATCTCGTCCAAAACGGAGTTAATCGCATTCTTGCTACGTTTTCCACGATGATGTTCTATTCCAAAACGATGTGCTTCATTTCTAATATGTTGAATCATCTTTAAACTGTCTGATCGTTTGTCTAAATAAAGAGGAATGTCATCTCCCGGGAAAAAAATTTCTTCTAATCGCTTAGCGATTCCAATCACTGCCACTTTATCTTCAATCTTCAATCTTTCAAGTGCCTTTAATGCTGCTCCAAGCTGTCCTCTACCACCATCAATCACAATGAGTTGAGGTAAATCTTCCTCTTCTTTCAATAAACGACTATATCTTCGATATACCACCTCCTCCATTGAAGCAAAATCATCAGGACCAACAACTGTTTTAATGTTAAAATGACGATAATCTTTTTTGCTTGGTTTTCCTTTTTTAAATACAACACAAGCTGCTACAGCGTTGGTTCCCTGCAAATTGGAATTATCAAAACATTCGATATGAATCGGTTTTACTTTTAGTTTTAAATCTTTTTGCAACGATTCAATAACATTGTTTTTCTTTTTCTTCTTGTTTAACAATTCCCTCTTTATCTTTTCTTGTCTAAAAGCAATGACGTTTCTCTTCGACAAATCCACTAATGTTTTTTTTTCTCCTCGTTGGGGTACAAAAAAACGAATCCCCTCCATTTCTACATCAAGAGATTCTTCTAACAAAACTTCCTTCGCCTGACTTTCAAACTGGTTTCGCATCTCCAAAAGAACAAAATTGATAATGTCTGCATCGCTTTCATTGAGTTTTTTAGCAACTTCAACTGTCATTCCATGGACAATGCTCCCTTTTCGAATCATCAAAAAATTTACAAAAGCTTTTTTCTCTTCTTGTAAAATAGTGATAACATCTACCTCTCTCACATTTGGTGAAACAACAACAGAACGCGATTGATAACGCTTTATCGTTTCTATTTTTTCTTTGATTCTTTGTGCTTCCTCAAACTTTAATTCATCTGACAACTTCCCCATTTCTTCTTTCAACAGACGAATAATTTCTCCCAAATTCCCTTTTAAAATGTATTGTATATTTTCAATATATTGTTTGTAAGTTTTCTCTAATTCAAACCCCTCACAAGGTCCCTTGCAATTTCCCAAATGATATTCTAAACACACTTTAAATTTTTTCTTTTTAATATTTTCTTCGGATAATATCAATGAACATGTTCTCAAAGGATAAATATCTCTTATTAAATTTAACAATGTATTAACCACCTTAACACTTGGATAAGGTCCAAAATATTTTGACCCGTCATTAATCACTCTTCGAGTCGTAAACACTCTCGGAAATCGTTCTTTTTTAATGCAAATCCAAGGATAGGTCTTATCGTCTTTTAATTGAATGTTATATTTCGGTTGTAACTCTTTAATTAAGGTGTTCTCTAACAAAAGAGCATCTGCTTCCGTGGAGGTGACAATATATTCTATTTGTCGTATTTTTTTAACCAACGTGCTTGTTTTCCAAGAGTCTTTGTTTTTTGTGAAATACGATGAAACACGTTTTTTGATGTTTTTTGCCTTCCCCACATATAAAATTTTTCCATTCTTATCATAAAAACGATAAACCCCCGGAGATTCCGGCAAGGAAAGTAAATTTATATGTAAGGTGTCTGACATTTTAACTATGATTTTATTTACTCTGCAACAACCGTTTTGCTATAAAAACAATAACCAATACAATCGTCAATAATGCAAAAATCCATTTTAACCTGTTAGCAAATGATGTAAAAACTACAAGCATTTCGGAAATATTCGGATAATTTAGAATCAATGAAACAATTCCTGTATTTTCCAATAAATCAAACAAAGAAATCAAAAAAGGAAAAAAGACGATTCGTTTTTGCGAAGTATCTTTTGCAATGAAAATAAAAAAGATGGTATAAGTAACACCGTAAATAATTGCATAAATAGAATCTATTACCAATGTAGATAATAAATATACTTCTCTTCCCTTTTCCCCCATTGATGACAGAGATGATAATACAAAATATTTATCAAAACCAAATTGAATATCCAATATTTTATCAATAGAGATCGAAACCCCAAACCATTTTGGAACTAAAGGAAAAACAGCAGCATTAACCAAAACAATAAACCCTAACCCAATAAATAAATTTCTTTTTGTTGCTATCTTATAAATCAATTCCATATTGATTTAATTTTATTTTACTTAAATCTTCTAAAGTGTCAATATCGTTCAATGTTTTTATCATCGTCGAACTAAAACCTTTTTCTTTTAATTCTTTTAATGTTTCTTCTAACAAGAACGATGTGCTCCAGGGTTTGTTTTCAAATAGAAAGGGAAATAATTGATTCATTCCCAAAAGATAATAGCCCCCATCCTCAGCAGGTCCGAAAACCGTATCAAATTTACTCAACAAACCAAAAGCTTCTTCAATGAGTAAATAATTCAATTCGGGTAAATCTGTTCCTATTCCTATCACTTCTTGATGGCCTTTGTTAAAACAAAAAGTAAACGCTGATAACATTCTTTCTCCCAAATCACCTTTTTCTTGTATATATTGTTGTTGATCTGTCCAGTATTCCTTCTCTTTCGAATGAGTGAAGAAAGGATAAATACTTGTATCTTTAAGTCGCAACGTTTCTCTTTCCGTTATTTTTAACAGTTTCCGGTATACTTCCAAAGCTTTTTGCTCTCCGATATCCTTTGAAAGACGGGTTTTCACAAATCCCTTTACCGGGTTCTTCGCAAAAATAATGATTGCCTTTTTGGTCATTTTAAAATAATTTCTCCTCGATCGAGCCATTTACTCCATTCACGATTATACCCATGCACCTTCAGGGTTCTCTTATTTTGGCCATCTACAATTGGAAAGCCTTCATTCACCCAGTGGAAAAATCCTCCATACATGTTTTTTACATTTCTATAACCCAGCTCTTTCAATTTCTTTCCTGCTGTTTGACTTCTTGCTCCAATACTGCAATAAACAACTATTAACCGCTTCTTGTCTTCCGGTATTACTTCTTGAATGTTAGACAAATCCGGAGATAACCGTAATGAACTCTTAATATGGCTTACTTGATATTCTTTAAGTTCTCGAACATCTAAGAGGATTACCCCATTGTTTTTTATTTTTTTGTTGACCTCTTCTATTGAAATTGTAGGAAAATCTTTATCATAATACTTGTTCAGCATTTTTTCATAAGCCTTCGATTGACTAAAAGCATTCACCGACAACAACATCAACAAAAAGAAAAAATATCTCATCACTACTTATAAAATTAACAACCTATATCTTACAAAGATAATACCTTTATGATTAGTACTTATTTATAAGTCAAAAAGAGACAGACTTATACTGTTTAATTTAAAATTTACTATCTTTGCGCTCTCAATTATATGAATAATGTCTGCAGAAGTTAAAATATTTTCAGGAAGAGCTTCTTTGCCTTTGGCGGAAAAAATAGCAAATACCTACGGTATTCCTCTTGGAAATTGTAAAGTAACAGAATTCAGTGATGGTGAATTTCAGCCTTCTTTTGAGGAAACTGTCAGAGGTAAAGATGTCTTTATCATTCAATCTACAATGCCTCCTACCGATAATTTATTTGAATTATTATTAATGGTAGATGCTGCAAAAAGAGCTTCTGCAAGAAAAATTATAGCAGTAATCCCTTATTTTGGTTTTGCTCGACAAGACAGAAAAGACAAACCAAGAGTTGCTATTGGAGCCAAGTTAGTTGCAAACATGTTGATGTCTGGAGGGATTGACCGCATTATGACTATGGATTTACATGCAGACCAAATTCAAGGTTTTTTTGAAGTTCCGGTTGATCATCTTTATGCTTCAACTGTTTTCTTTCCTGAAATTAACAAACTCAATACGGGAAATCTGATTATGGCTGCTCCTGATGCGGGAGGAACCAAAAGAGCTAACTCTTATGCTAAACGCCTAAATGTTGGTCTTGCAATTTGTCATAAGCAAAGAAAAAAACCGAATGAAGTAGCAGAAATGACCGTTATCGGAGATGTTAAGGGTAAAGACGTTGTCTTAGTTGATGACATGATTGACACTGCCGGGACGTTAACAAAAGCAGCAGATTTATTCATGGAAAAAGGAGCTAATAGTGTTCGTGCTTTTTGTACGCATGCCGTATTATCGGGCCCTGCATATGATAGAATTTCAGATTCTTCTATTACCGAGTTAATTGTTACAGACACAATACCACTTAAAAAACCTCATGAAAAAATAAAGGTCTTAAGTGTAGCGGAATTATTTGCTGATGTTATTAAGAAAATGATTCATAATCAATCTATAAGTTCGCATTTTATAATCTCATAAATATATATCAAAATGAAAAAAGCGCAATTGAGCGGTTCGGCTAGAACGAACGTAGGGAAGAAGGACACTTCCGCACTAAGAAAAGAAGGAAGAGTTCCTTGTGTGCTTTATGGAAATGGAGATCAAATCCACTTTTCCGTAAGAGCAGTAGATCTTCAAAAGATTATTTTTTCTCCTGATGTCTATCAAATAGAGTTAGACATTGATGGAGGAAAAAAAGCAATGGCAATTATTCAGGAAAAACAAATGCATCCGGTAAAAGACACGCCTGTGCATGTTGATTTCCTAGAGTTGTCAGATGATAAACCGGTAAAATTAAAGCTTCCGGTAAGAACAACAGGAATTGCTCCCGGAGTTGTTAATGGTGGTAAGCTAAGAACTCCTTACCGTATGTTAAAAGTAATGGGGCTCCCTGCTAATTTGCCTGACGCGGTTACTATTGACATCTCTAATTTAAAAATTGGTCAATCTATCCGTGTTTCTGATATTAATATCAATGGAGTTAAAATTTTAGAACCTGCTAATGCAGTTGTTATTGCTGTGAAGATGGCAAGAGGTGCTGTTTTATCCCCTGAAGAAGAAGCTGCAGCCGCAGCTGAAGCTGAAGCGGAAGAAGGAGGAGAGTAAAATTCAATCATTTGTTTAAAATAAAGACAAGTTTAAAAAAACAGGGCCTTTGCCCTGTTTTTTTTTATCCTATACATTAAACACATTATATTTTTTTATATATTTGGGCAACACACAACCATAACTTTAAACTTTAGAAATTTATGTCACTAACAAAATACTTGTACCCTTTCTTAATTTTCTTTTCCCTTTTGTCTTGCGATAGCAATGAGAAAAAAAAAGAAACTGCTAATAAAAAAGAAGAAATTGATGCTTCAAAAGTTCTAAACACTTCTTTAGACGGAAAAATTTTTAGCATTCCCTCTCCCGCTCAAACGTCTTTTTTAATCCGTTCTCTGGATTTAGATTTTACTCCTTCTATCTTAGCCGACGGAAATAACGTAGAGAATTTAGTAGATGAACATACGCAAGCACTAAACCTTGGCCTTTATGGTGCTGATTTAGGATATAGTTCCTTGTATGACAATAAAAAATATATCCTTAAATACCTTAAAATAGTTCAATCACTTACCTCTGAAC
>JALWLM010000135.1 GCA_027084145.1 Crocinitomicaceae bacterium
ATAATTATCAGATAATCGGGAAAGACTTAGTATTTTTTTCTTGGCTAAAATTTGAAGGTTTGATAAATAAACTTCATCGTCAATACTCTGTAATTCTTTTTCAATAAGATTTCGATGAATTCTTTTTTGAATCAGATGTTGTTTTATCTTTATTTTACCCCATCGCTTAATTTTTATTTTACCCGAAACAAATGCTTCTGTAAAACGTTCTTCATTTAAAAAATTTTTATTTTCGAGATAAGTGAGCAATTTTTCTTTTTCCTCCGAAGTAGCTCCCAGTCTTTCTAATTTCAACAGAACTTCTTGTACGCACCGTTCTTGGTAAGCACAATAGCGTTCTATTTTTTCTTGAAGTTGTGTGTAAGAATATTTACGCCCTAAATACGACATTTAGAGCGTAATTTCATTATTATCCGAGTCTGTAAATACATATTGTAGTATATGCATAGAAGACAAACCTCTAACAGGAATCCATTTTTTATATTTAAAGAACCATTTCAACCGTTTTGAAATTAATCCCTTTTTAAAGTATGATTCCAAATACGGATGCACTTTCAATACAATATCTTTTTCTCCTGTATCAATAAGATATTTTAATGTATTTTCAATCTCCTCAGCTAAAAGAATAGATGCTTGAACTTCTCCCGTTCCATTACAAGTCGGACAAGTTTCTGCTGTAATAATATCCATTTGTGGACGAACACGTTGACGTGTAATCTCTACTACTCCAAATTTTGATGGTGGTAAAATATTGTGTTTTGCACGATCGTTTGACATTGCATCTTTTAATACTTGATACAATTCTTTGTTATTTTCTTTATCGTGCATATCGATAAAATCAACACAAATAATCCCTCCCATATCCCGGAGCTGTAAAACTCTTGCTATCTCTTTTGCTGCTTCAATATTTGTTGAAACAGCGTTACTTTCTTGGCCGTCAGCTCCTTTTCTATTACCACTATTTACGTCAATCACATGCATTGCCTCGGTATGCTCTATAATCAAGTATCCACCTGTAGAAAGGGGAACTTTTTTACCGAATAAGGCCTTTATTTGTTTATTGACACCAAAACGTTCGAATATATCGAGCTTTCCGTCATAAAGCTTTACTATTTTTTCTCTCTCAGGAGCAATTTCGGAAACATATTGTTTTATAGACCCATACAAGGACGGAGAATTGACATGAATATATTTAAAATCCGCATTCAATAAATCTCTTAAAATCGATGATGTTTTATCAATTTCACCCAGTAATCTTCTTGGAGGTTTTGCATTCTTTAAATTAGCATGAACCTTATCCCATTTATCTAATAAATTTCTTAAATCCAGCTCTAATTCATTCGTCTTTTTACCCTGAGCAACCGTCCGAATAATTACTCCGAAATTTTTAGGTTTTATTGATTTAAGAATATCTCTTAATCGATCTCTCTCTTTATGTTCTTTTATCTTTTGAGAAATCGAAACCTTATTAGAAAACGGTACTAAAACAAGATACCTTCCTGCTAAGGTTATTTCTGTTGTTAAT
>JALWLM010000136.1:0-6161 GCA_027084145.1 Crocinitomicaceae bacterium
GGTTCGGTGAGCTTGTAAAAAATGAAAGTGAGGAACAAAGTAAAGTTTTTAGCGGAGTCTTTGAATCATTAAACGAAGTGAAAGTTAGTGCAGATATTCAAGGTAGAATAGCCAATATTTTAGTAAAAGAAGGACAAAAAGTAAAAAAAGAACAGGCATTACTTAAAATAGATGATAGTAAACTCCGGTTGCAATTGGGTGTTTTGGAGACAAAGTTGGAAGGTTTAAAAAAAGATGAAGCCCGTTATTTAGCTTTGTCAAAAGAAGATGCTGTACCCGGAATTAAATTAGAAAAAATTCAAAATGCAATTGCTACTGTTGAGGCAGAAAAAAAATTGATTCTCGAACAACTTGATAAATCTCTTGTCAGAGCTCCTTTTGATGGTGTTATCTCTATGAAATTTTGTGAAGTAGGAGGGTTTGCTTCACCGGCAGTTCCTTTGTTTGAATTAATTAATCAGAAAGATTTAAAATTTGTAATAAATGTTCCGGATAAAGATCTTTACTTGTTTACGGAAAATAAATCCTATACCGTATCAACAAATATTTCGAATGATGTGATTAAAGCAAAATTAAGTCAAGTAAGTAGTAAAGCGGGAAGAGGGAATGGTTTTAAAATAGAATTTGTTTTGGAAAATTCTGATGGGATTAAACCTAAAATGAATGGCGTTTTAAAATTTACATCGCCATCATCTATAAATGACGGGTTGATTATCTCTTCAAATGCAATTATTGGTTCTGAATCAAACCCTGAAATATATCGTGTCTTAAATGGTAGAGCAGTAAGAACTCCTATTTCAATTTTGTCAAGAAACGGCAAAGATATTTTTATAAAAGGGAATATAAATAAAGGAGACACTGTAATAACAGGAGGTTTTATCAATCTTTTTGATAATGCAAATGTAATTGTAATAATCAACGAATAATCATAAACGTCATGAACATTACGGAAATATCTATAAAAAGACCGTCACTTATTATTGTATTATTCAGTTTATTTATTTTACTGGGATATATCGGTTTTAGAAATTTAAGTTATGAATTGATGCCCGATTTTAACCAGCCGGTTGTTGTAATCAAAACTGTTTATCCCGGTGCGGAACCGGAAGAAGTGGAAACATCCGTATCCCGAAAAATTGAAGATGCGTTATCTAATTTGGAAGGAGTTGATTATTTGATTACAAAGTCATTACCTAATGCATCTATTATTATTGCCAATTTAGAGTATGGGACGGATTTGGATAAAACCATGCAAGATGCACAGAGATATATTGATAATATTAAAAAAGATTTACCGGATGCTGTATTAAGTCCTGAAATGAGTAAGGTTTCTCCGAATGATTTGCCTATCATGTCGATTAGTGCAACGAGTGATTTGCAGGGAACAGAATTTTATCAAAAAATGAAAGATGAATTTTTACCTCAAATTCAGCAAATAAAGGGTGTGGCGGAATTGACTCTTCTAGGAGGAGAAGAAAGAGAAATACAGGTTATTATAAATAAAGAAAAATTAGAATATTATAAAATACCAATCCTGCAGGTAATAGAAGCGATTAATCGTTCAGGATTTGATATTCCAGCCGGAAAAATTGAAAATGAGAAACAGTCTAATACAGTAAAATTTTCTTCTAAATACAATACGGTTGAAGATGTCGAAAACATTCAAGTAGCTTTCTTTCCTCCAAGTACATCTGTTTATGTAAAGGATTTAGCTGTTGTTAAGGACGGGATTAAAGAAATTACATCTGTGAGCCGCTATAATGGGAAAAACGGTATAGGAATTCTTCTTAAAAAACAAGGAGATGCAAATGCTGTAGATGTATCGACAAAGGTGAGAGAAAAATTGAAATGGATAGAAAATCAAAACAAAAAAAGTAATGTTAAATTTATTATTGCAGATGATAGTACGGATAATACAATTGCAGCTGTAAACTCAGTTGTTATTGATTTAATCATGGCTGTACTGTTAGTGTCTTTGGTGATGCTTCTTTTTTTAAGAAGTTTTAGAAATTCATTAATTGTATTGGTAGCTATTCCAACATCTTTGGTAACCGCATTTGCTGTCATGTGGATTTTAGGATATACATTAAATTTAATGACACTTTTGGCAATGTCATTGATTATTGGGATTTTGGTAGATGATGCTACCGTTGTTTTGGAAAATATTCAGCGGCACCTTGATATGGGGAAGGATAAACGGACAGCAGCTATGGATGGACGTATGGAAATAGGGTTTTCGGCGCTGTCTATTACTCTTGTTGACGTTGTGGTATTTTTACCGATTTTATTCTTGCAAGTATTCGTTGCGGATATGTTAAAGCAATTCTCTATAGTAGTAATCACATCGACTCTGACAAGTTTATTGGTCGGATTTACATTAACTCCCTGGATGGCTTCCAGAATTGGGAAGTCTGAAGATTTAAAGCCCACCAATTTTTTCAATAAGTTTTTAATTTGGTTTGAAATACAATTAGATAAATTTAATGAATGGTATGGAAATCAGTTAAAATGGGTGTTGAATCATAAACTTATTTTTACTGGAATCCTTATTGTTATTTTTGGATTAACAGGGTTTATGTTAAAACAAAACATTATAGGAAAAGAATTGATAGCAACCGGTGATCAAGGAAAGTTTCGTTTGACACTTGAATTTGATAAAACGACTTCATTAAAACAAAATAATATTATCTCATATCAAATAGAACAATTTTTATTAAATCAACCTGATATTTTAACTATATTTAGTAATGTGGGAGGACCAAGTACAGGAATCGGAAGTTTTGGTGTAGGGTCCCCGAATATTACGGAATTAACAATTCAATTGAAATCAAAGGAAGAACGGAATAATCAACCTACAGAAGTTTATATGAAAGATTTAAGAGCTAAACTTCGAGAAAAATTTCCTGCAATTAATTTCTCCATGGCAGAGTTAGGATTGATACCACGTTCGGCTCCTATTGAATTAACGATTAGCGGTGCGGATTTTAAAAATGTTCTCAAAGTGGCGTCAAGGTTAAGAGATGCCATTCAAGTTATTCCGGGAGCCGATAATGTTCGGTTATCTGTAGAAAATGGAGCTCCTGAATATAGAATTATTCCGGATGATATTTTAATGCAAAAATACGGATTAACCACGGCTTATGTCGGGATGAGTATTAGAAATGCTTTAACGGGAAATGATGATGCTACTTTGTCACAAGATGGAACAGAGTATCCGGTTAGAATTTATTTTGATGAATTTAATCGAAATGATCGTGAGGATTTAGAAAATATGACAATCATTAATCCAAAAGGTATTCCGGTTAAAGTTTCTCAATTTGCCAAGGTTGTTCAAGAAGAGTCTCCGACTCTTTTAGAACGAAAAGACAGACAACCGGCGGTGACTATAACGGCAAATGCATTAGGACGTCCTTCCGGAACAGTAGCGGAAGATGTGTTAGCATATGTCAATAAAAATCCTTTACCGGAAGGGATGCAAATGACTTGGGGAAGTGATATAAAAAGACAAAACGATAGTTTCGGAGCATTAGGCTCTGTATTACTGATTTCTTTTATCCTAATATATCTCATCATGGTAGCATTGTACGATAGTTTTATTTATCCATTTGTTGTATTATTTTCTATTCCGGTGGCGGTGATTGGTGCCTTTTTAGCTTTAAATTTATCTCAAAGTCATTTGAGTTTATTTGCACTATTAGGAATGATTATGCTGATGGGGTTGGTAGTGAAAAACGCTATTTTAATTGTGGATTTTACAAATCAATTAAAAGCAAAAGGAATGCATTACAAGGACGCTTTAATTGAAGCAGGTAAAGGACGTATGAGACCGATATTGATGACTAGTATATCAATGGTTGCCGGAATGCTTCCTATTGCAATGGCTCAAGGAACGGCAAGTGAGTGGAAAAACGGTTTGGCTTGGATAATTATCGGAGGAGTAACGTCTTCATTGATTCTTACTGTTTATTTAGTACCGGTTGTTTATTATGTTGTTGATAGCGTCAAAGAACGATTATTCAAATAAAGAACCTTAAAAAAAGAATAATTTAATATGATTAATTACACAAAACGACAAATAGAAATAATTAATGCAACGATTGAGTTAATTAGCCAAGGAGGTTTACAGAAATTTACAACTAAAGAATTAGCTCAAAAAATGGGTTTCAGTGAACCGGCTATTTATAGACATTTCAAGAATAAAACGGATATCTTATTATCGGTTTTAAACTACTTTGCTTCCGGGTTGAATGTAAAAATGAATGAACTTATTGAAAGTCAAGATAAGGGGATTGATAAATTGGGACAGGTGATTAATTTTCAATTTAATCATTTTTCGAAATATCCGGCGATTGTAATGATCATATTTGCCGAAACAAGTTTTCAATATGAAGAAAGTTTATCAAGAGCAGTTCATAATATTTTAACAAATAAGAAGAAAGGAGTTATTGAAATTGTTGCACAGGGTCAAAAAGACGGATCTATCCGTACTGATGTTGCCCCGGATCAATTAGCATCTATATTTATGGGAAGCATGCGATTTACAGTTTTGCAGTGGAGATTGAATGATTATCATGGAGATTTGAAAGTTGAAGGGGAATTCTTATGGGAAGCAATTAAAAAATTGATTACCATGCCTCAGAATAGCTAAAAATAGCATCAACGGTTAAAAGGGGGAAGTTGTATATTATAAAAATGGTATAGTTATTGATTATACCTTCTTTAAAACAGTTATATGATGAAACCGTTTTATCCAACTCTCCTTTTTATTTTATTGACAATATATAGCTTTTCTCAGAATGAGGAGAATGGCGTTATTTATTGCAGACCTGCAAAAGTTAATGATTATTCCTATGAACATTATCGTTCTGATTACAATAATTATGAAGGGGTGTTTCATAGTCTTGAAGCAGCCTATAAAAATCCTATGAATGTTAAAATTTTAGATTTATCAAATCAACAGCTATCAAGTTTATCTTACCGTATTGGAGAGCTTAAAAACTTAGAAGTTTTAGTGTTAAAAGATAATGATTTAGATGAATTACCGTATCAATTGTTTAGTTTGACTAACTTAAAAGTTATTGATGCTTCTAACAATAATTTAACTGAATTAAATTATCAAATCGGGCAATTGAAATATTTGAAAATTTTGATTTTGAGAAACAATCAATTAAGTGAATTACCATATCAAATTTCACAATTAGAATCTTTGCGAATATTAGATGCTTCTATGAATAAAATAGAAGAGATTCCTTACCAAATAGGTTTTTTGAAAAACTTGGAAAAATTATATTTGGATAATAATCGTATTAAAGAGTTACCGTTTCAATTGTCTTTATTGCCAAAATTGAAATTATTGAATGTAAGAGGAAATTATATTACGGAGATACCCTATCAGATAAGACAAAAGAATATCAGAGTCCTTTATTAGCATATAGCTATTTGTGAGAAACGTATATCTTTTTCAATTTATCGGCATTGAATATATAACTGAAGGAGGGATAAATGAATACAAGCATTTTTAAGAAAACAGTGAGTCAACAAATTCTTTTCGATTAAAAGGTTGAAGATCTTCCATTTGCTCGCCAACACCAATGTATTTCACAGGAATTTTCATTTGATCGGATATTCCTATAACTACTCCTCCTTTAGCTGTTCCGTCTAGTTTGGTAATAGCCAATGCAGTAATATCTGTTGCTTTCGCAAATTGTTTTGCTTGTTCAAAAGCATTTTGCCCCGTAGACCCATCTAAAACTAATAAAACTTCGTGAGGTGCTCCGGGAATTACTTTATCCATGACTCTTTTTATTTTAGATAATTCATTCATTAAGTTTACTTTGTTATGTAGTCTTCCGGCTGTATCAATGATGACTACATCTGCGTTTTGTGCTTTTGCAGATTCTAAGGTATCATAAGCAACTGAAGCCGGATCCGCTCCCATACCTTGATTGATTACAGGAACTCCAACACGATCACCCCAAAGGAGTAATTGGTCAACTGCTGCCGCTCTAAAAGTATCAGAGGCTCCTAAAATAACTTTTTTTCCTGCTTTTTTGAGTTGATAGGCTAATTTACCTATGGTTGTTGTTTTGCCAACACCATTTACACCAACAACCATAATTACGTAAGGTTTCATATCATTAGGAATGAATACTCCTTCTGTA
>JALWLM010000136.1:6171-7155 GCA_027084145.1 Crocinitomicaceae bacterium
TTCTTCTAATAAAGAAGCAATTTCTTCTTTAAGGATTGTGTTGAGTTCTTCAGTTCCTACATATTTTTCTTTTTTAACTCGTTCTTCAATCCTGTCAATAATTTTCAATGTTGTTTCTACTCCTACGTCAGATGTAATTAAAACTTCTTCCAGTTCATCTAATACATCTTGATCAACTTGAGACTTTCCTGCAACAGCTCTGGTTAGTTTTTCAAAAAAACTTCGTTTTGTTTTTTCCAAACCTTTGTCTAATGTCTCTTTCTTCTTTTTAGAAAATAAATCAAAAAATCCCATAAATTTTATATTTTAAAAATAAAAATGCTTCTACCAAAGGCAGAAGCATACAAAAATATTATTGTAAATAAAGTGTTAGTTCTTTTCGAACCACTCTTTTACTTTGTCGTTGTGGACAATTTCTTCTTTAAAAGTGTAAGACCCTTTTTCAGTTTTTACCATCTTAATCACTTTTGTATGCTCTTTACCGCTACCTTTTTGAAGTGTTGCTACTACTTTCTTTGCCATTGCTTAAGTTATTTAATTTCTTTATGTATTGTATACTTCTTTAAGATTGGGTTATATTTTTTTAACTCCAATCTGTCCGGTGTATTTTTTCTGTTTTTTGTAGTGATATAACGGGACGTTCCGGGCATTCCCGAATTTTTATGCTCCGTACACTCTAAAATCACCTGTACTCTATTTCCTTTTTTTGCCATCTTTTTTATTATTTAACGATATTCAAGTTAAATATCTTATTTGATATAACCTTTCTCTCTAGCTTCCTTTACACATGCATAAATCCCCTTTTTGTTAATTGTTCTTAACGCTGAAGTAGAGACTTTTAGTGTAATATATTTATCTTCCTCCGGAATATAAAATTTCTTTGTAATTAAATTAGGGTAAAACTTACGCTTTGTTTTACGCTGTGAGTGAGAAACATTGTTCCCAACCATTACTGACTTTCCTGTTATTTGGCAAACTCTTGAC
>JALWLM010000137.1 GCA_027084145.1 Crocinitomicaceae bacterium
CCACTATTTTATAGGTCTTTTTTTTCTTGGCAGAATTTTTGTCTAATTTTCATTACTTTTAAAACCAATTAAATTAAGATCATGAAGTTTTTATTCTTTTCATTATTCGCTATTTTTTCTTTAAATGCCTGTTCAAATTCAAAGAAAGTGACAGAAAACAAACAAGAAGAAATTGTTTTTAAAGATGTCGCTAAAGGAGATTCTTTATTTGCTTCTCTAGAACGCACGGTTTGTTATGGAAGATGTCCCGTCTATGAAATCAAAATCTACAATTCGGGTGACGTCATTTATCACGGAAAACGGTTTGTTGAGAGGGAAGGTAAATACAAAACAAAAATATCTAAACAACAGATGCTGAAATTTATAGAAGTAGCAAAAAGAATTGGATATATGGATATGAAAGATAAATATGACGGTCCTATTACTGACTTACCTGCAACAATTACATCTATTGTTATTGACGGGAAAAGAAAGACCGTTTATAAACGCTATAATGCTCCCACAGCATTAAAAGAGTTTGAGAAGTTGTTTGACGATTTATTAACTTCTCAAAAATGGGTTAAAATCAATGATGAAATAAAAGAAGAAAAGTTAAACAAATGAAAACATTCATCTTACTGATTCTTTTTATTGGATGCTCTCTTAACTTCATTGCCCAAACCTTTGAAATTGAAGAGAAAAGATATCCATACGTTGATATTATCGAATGGAAAGGAAAAGGAGCTATTCTTATCAGCAAAGACCCTTTAGGGAATAACAAACAAATCACTTTAACCTTGGTTTCTGAAGAAAAAAAAAGCGTTTGGGACCAACAATTTACCCCTAAAGGAGAAGAATATTATTTTATCTCAAGTGAAAATGCCAGGTATGTTTATTTTTTGGATAATATAGAATTAAAAACAGGAAAGGTTTATTTCACTCAACTCAATTCTGCCGGAAACATCAAAGCAACCTCAATTCATTTAGGAAGTGCTGTTCGGAAAATTGCTAAAATCAACTATAATGAATTAAAAACTGTGAATGTTGTTGTCACAGACAAAGCCTTGGTTCATCATTTTCGATACACGGATAAAGAACGAAAAACTATCCGTGAGTTTGCTGTATTTACAACACATCATAATTTCTTAAGTTATGCCGTTGAGTTAGGAGAAACACCTTTCAAGCAATTAAAAGATCTCCGCTATGGTTTTTGGGAATACATTGGTTTTACAGGAGATCAAATATTCTTTGCTGCACGAACATTTAAAAAAGAAAAAGGTTGGGGTATCAAGGCCTTCTCATCAAAAGGAAAAATAACAATCCCGGGGCTTTTTTTAATTGCCCCGGAAAATTTAATCCCCGTTCAAAACATTGGATTCGGAACAACGGGAAAATATTACCTAAAATCGAAACCAACTATTGAATACGGATTACTTTCTCAAATTAATGGTCATTTCTATCTTGTAGGAGGACAAAGAAAACAAAACACCGGGGCAGAAATTACTCTATTTCAATACACAGAAGGTGAATGGAAAGAACTTAATGAAATGCATCTCAACTATTTCATTGAGAAAAAACCACTTGATATGGGAATTTATCCAATGAATGAGGGAATTGGATACCACTTAAACCATAATGGTTATAATAAAGTCAGCATTATTTTCTTTGACAAAAAAAGAAAAGAAGCTCCTCACAATGACTTTACGGAAAAAACTATTTTTAATCCCAGCAGTGTGTTTTTAAAGAAAGAAAAAAATGAATTTGTCGTAATTTTGCCCAATGGTTTTTTAATTTTTGACATTAGGCAATTAGGGAAAAAAGAAAAAGTTACATTTGAATTTAAATCAAGATGATTATAGGTGTTTGTGGAGGCAGTGGGTCGGGAAAAACGACCCTGCTAAATCGGTTAAAAGAGCATTTTAAAGATAAAAATCCGGCCCTTTTTATTATGGACAACTATTACCGTCCTATTACGGAACAACAAAAAGATAAAAACGGCATCTATAATTTTGATTTGCCTACTGCTTTAAACAAAGAACAACTAATCAAAGATTTTCTTGACTTAAAATCGGGGAAAAAAATTTCCGTCAAAGAATATCACTTCAACACCCCTCCGGAGAGACATGTTTGGATTCCCGTCGAACCTTCTGAAATTATAATCATTGAAGGTCTTTTTGTTTTACATTACCCGGAAATAAGACAACAGTTGGATTTCAGTGTGTTTATAGAAGTAGACTTAAATGTTCAACTAGACAGGAGATTGTACCGAGATCAAGAAACAAGAGGATATTCCAGAGAAGATATCATTTATCAATGGGATAATCATGTTTTGCCTTGCTATGAGAAATATTTACTACCTTACAAAGAAACAACCGACTTTATTTTTCATAATGACGAACGTGCAGATGAGGAATTTCAACGATTAATTAGTAAATTGGAAGATGTTATCAAAATGAAAAACACGAACAATCCTTAAAGGTGAAAATAATTCTCCAAAAATATAAGCTTGTTATCATCGCTTCACTGTTAACGGCTGCTTTTATTTTTTCTTTTTTGAAGGTTTATCATCATGATTACCGGTCAGGCAGTCAAAAATTCCAAAAAAACTTTACAGAATTAGAACAAAAATTAAATGTTTTTATAAAAAGAAAAGCCGAATCTTTACGCTTTAACGACGTTTCCGAACTTTGGCGTCATTTAAAAAAAACAGGTAAAAACGATTTTTTTCTCCATGTTTACAAGAACGATTCTCTTGTTTTTTGGAATACAAACAAACTTCCAATCCTACGGTTTGCAGACATTCATTTTCCAACAGAAGGAACTGTTCGCCTTCAAAATGGTTGGTATTACACAAAAATTAAAAAAGTTAGAGATTACCTTGTGGTAGGTTCTTTTCGTATCAAGTGGGAATATGCTTATCAAAACAAGAACCTCAATAATACTTTTCACAAAAATTTATCACTGCCTTTTTCGGCTTATCTTTCCCTAGACGAAAGTGTAGGATATCCCATTTATGCTAAAAACGGAAATTATGTGTTTTCTCTGGTGCCCAATGAATATCAAAAAGCAAGTCATACAGAAGCAATTATTCTCACATTATTATTACTCCTGTCTATTTCTGCGTGGTTGCTCGTTTTATTCCATTTACTAAAACGTGTTTCTTTCCCTTGGGTTTTTGTTTTTGCTTTAGTTATTATCCGTTATTTATCCATAAAATATACTTGGTTTGGATTCATGCATGGGACTCCTGCCTTTGATGCGGACATCTATGCTACCAACGAATATTTTCCTAATTTTTTTGAGTTTTTAGTTAACGTTGCTATTTTATGCTTTATCTCATTTGTTTTTATTTGGGAAATAAAACAAAAACGGTATTTCAAAAAACAATGGATTGCTTTAAGTCTTTTTATTTCGACTGTTTTTTTGTGGGGTTTATTTGTTTATTTAGTAAAAGGACTTGTTCTCAACTCATCCATTCCTCTTGAAATTAATCAACTTTTTTCTTTAAACATTTTTTCCCTGTTTACTTTCTTTAGTCTGGGGCTTTTATTCTACGTCTTTTTCCGATTGGTTTTTAGTATTTCTAAACTTTGTTTATCTGTCAAGATTACGGGAACCCAGCTCTCCGTTGTTAGTTTTTTTGTGAGTTGCTTTTATTGTGCTTATGAAATCATTTGGGGTGAAGAGCTTTTTATTGCTGCAATATTTCCTTTCTTTTTTTATGAACTTATTGTATATCTAACTTATCGTAATTATAAAAAAACCATTATCGTCCCCGGTGTTTTACTTCTTTTTCTGTTTTCGATAACTCTTGTTTCTATTTTAACAACATTTAATGAGCGAAAAGAAAAAGAAGCAAGGAAGGTTTATGCAAACCTGCTAATTAATGAAAAGAATATTGTTACCGAAATAGAATACAATAATATTCGTGAAAAACTATCCGATGACAACTTTTTAAAGAAATTTATTTCCCGACCTAGATTTATCAGTATATCTGACTTTCAAGAAGGGATAGAACGACGGGTTTTTAACAGTTATTGGGATCGTTATGAACTTTCTTTCCATTTATTTAACGAAAACCACCTGCCTCTAATTGGTAAGGTCAAAGAAGAAACTAAACAATTCGATGAGTTAAACAATATTATTCTAAACTCGGGAAAAGCATCTGAAATAGATAGTAATATTTACTACATTGAAGATTATACAAAACAATACAGTTATATCATTCGTCAAGAATTGCGAGGGAAAGATTCCTCAAAAGCAATCTTGTTTGTTACACTGAAATCAAAAAAAATACCGGAAGAAATCGGCTTCCCGAGATTACTTATATCAAAAAAATCAAACGCATTAAAATCATTAGAACAATATGATATTGCCAGATATCATAAAGGACAATTGATCACAAAATACGGTGATTACCCCTATCCGTTTTCTCCTTTTTTCTTTATTCCTAAAAGAGTGTTGGAAAAGACAAAGGGCTTTTTTTCAAAAAATGGTTATAACCATTATGCATTAATTAAAAATGAAGGTGACATTGTTATTCTTTCTAAAAAGGAAATGACATTGTTAGATTTTATCACCTCTTTCTCTTATCTTTTCACTTTTTATGGTCTTTTTCTTTTACCTCTTTTATTCAAAAACGACCAAAATAAACAACTTGCTCAAACACTTTCTCTTGCCGTAAAAATCCAAATTGTTCTTATCGGTTTGGTTTTTATTTCTCTCCTTGCTTTCGGATGGGGTTCCGGTCTGTTCGTTACTTCTCAATATCATGAAATGACGGAAAAAGTCATTAAAGAAAAACTGAGTTCTATTGAGAAAGAAGTCCAAGGGAAATTGAAAACGTATGACTATCTGGATATTGTAGAACACGGAAATTTCATGCAATATATTTTACGAAAATTTTCTTCTGTTTTTATGACTGATATTAACCTATACGACACCAATGGGTATCTTTTGGCAACATCCCGCCCAAAAGTCTTTAATAAGGGCTTATTGAGTGAACAAATCAACCCTGTTGCTTTGAAACATTTAGAGTTTTTAAAAGAAAGTGAATTTATTAATCAAGAAAAAATCGGAGATTTGATTTATACCTCTGCATACAAGCCGTTTTTCAATGAAAAAGGAAAGTTGCATGGTTATATCAACCTGCAACATTTCGGGAAGCAACGGGAATTTGAAGAACAAATACAACAATTCTTAGTAGCCATCATCAATGTTTTTATCTTGCTTTTAGCACTCTCTATTCTCCTTGCTATCTTTATTTCCAATTGGATTACACTACCTTTAAGACGACTACAAGAAAATTTCTTAAAAATTCAATTCGGAAAGAAAAATGAAAAACTTCATTATGACAATAAAGATGATGAAATCGGGCAGCTTGTAAATGCTTACAATAATAAACTCGAAGAGCTTGAATATACCGCTAATCAACTGGCCAAAAGCGAACGAGAATCTGCTTGGAAAGAAATGGCAAAGCAAGTCGCTCATGAAATTAAAAATCCTTTAACCCCGATGAAATTAAGCGTACAACAATTATTACGCGCTTTTGACCCGAACGACCCAAATGGAGAGGAAAAACTAAAAAAAGTAGCGTCTTCCATTATTGAACAAATAGATGCATTAACGAAAATTGCAAATGAGTTTTCCAACTTTGCTAAAATGCCTTCTCCAAATTATGAAAAAATCAATTTGGTAGATTTAATCAAAACCGTTGTTTCTGTTTTTTCTTCTTCTCTGGTTGATGTTTCTTTTACATATACTCATGAAAACATTAAGATTAACGGTGATAAAGACCAACTGATACGAGTATTCAACAATCTAATTAAAAATGCGATTCAAGCGATAGAAGAAAGTGGAAAAAACGGAAAAGTAGAGATTTGTTTATCTCATGGTAAAAACGGAGTCCATATCTCCATAAAAGATAATGGTATTGGTATTCCGGATAATAAAAAAGAGAAAATTTTTGTGCCCTACTTCACTACTAAAAGTACGGGGACAGGAATCGGTTTAGCAATTGTAAAACAAATTATTGAAAATCATAAAGGAACGGTTTCCTTTGAATCTAAAGAAGGAGAAGGAACGGTTTTCAATATTCATTTCTTTAATTAAAAGACATGGCTCATATCTGTTTAGTAGAAGATGAAAATAGTATCGGCTCAATGGTAAAGCTCAACTTAGAAATGGAGGGTTATGCGGTACAATGGATAAAGTCCGGAGGAGAAGCAAAGCTCCTTTTCTCAGATAAGATGAATTTTGACCTCATCATTTTAGATGTTATGCTACCCGAAGTAAACGGCATTGAATTGGGGAAAATAATCAGAGACAAAAGTTCAACCCCCATTTTATTTCTATCTGCAAAAGGAACAACAAAAGACAGAATAGAAGGACTAAAAGCAGGAGGGAACGATTATCTGCCAAAACCCTTTGACCTTGAGGAGCTCTTACTTCGTGTCAAAGTTCTTCTTGGAAATCAAAACCACAAAAAAACGACAATTTTTGAACTCGGAGAACATATTATTGATTTTAACACTTATGAAGTAGAACATAAGAAAACAAAACAAAAAACAGCACTTTCAAAACGGGAAATAGAACTTCTCAAACTTTTTATTGAACACAATGGAGAAGTCTTGTCCAGAGTAGATATTTTAGAAAAAGTTTGGGGTGAAAATGCATATCCGACAACGCGGACTATCGACAATTATATTTTAAATTTTAGAAAACTTTTTGAAAAAGACCCTAAAAACCCTTGCTTCTTCCATTCCATTCGAGGGGTTGGATATAAATTCACTTTAAATCAATAAACTTTACAAAAACATCTATCTCCTCAATTTTTCTTTGTTAAGAAATAAATGTTGATGACTAAAATAGCAACATTCGTAATGATAATCGGAATTGAGCCTAAAAGGATTCCGTAAAGGACAAAAGTTGCACATCCTATCGAATTCACAATTCGAAGTGTCCTCATGTCTTTCATTAAAAACGAAACTAAAACGCCAAATGAAGCCAAATAACCCACCCACTCAGTAAAAGAAACTCCTAAAAACATATTTTTTTTATTATTCGCTAAAAATAAGTTATTATTTTAATTGTGTGATTCATAATTTTTAAAATTATATGAGATCATTAATCATCAAATGCAGACTTTTAAGTAAAATCATACTCCTGAAA
>JALWLM010000138.1 GCA_027084145.1 Crocinitomicaceae bacterium
GTAAGTAAAATATTTACATTTAAAAATCCAATCGAAAGATTGGATTTTTTATTTCTAAAAAAAGCAAATTTGATGTTAGTGAAGATTTCATTTTAAATCACTATTTTTAACCTCAATTAAAAAAAACAATAGATTGTCCCGTTCAGTTGTTATCATACCGACATATAATGAGATAGAAAACATCGAACGAATGAGTCGAGCCGTAATGGAATTAGGACAATTTGATGTTCTTTATGTTGACGATGCTTCACCCGATGGAACAGCTCAAAAAATTAAAGAACTGCAGGAAGAATTTCCCGATCGAATTTTTTTGGAAGAAAGAGAAGGGAAGTTGGGATTAGGGACAGCATATATACATGGCTTCAGATGGGCAATAAAAAACGGGTATGATTACATTTTTGAAATGGACTGTGATTTTTCTCATAATCCGAAAGATTTACCACGATTATTAGAAGCATGTGACAAAGAAGGTTTTGATGTGAGTATCGGTTCTCGATATGTAAAAGGAGGAAAAGTCAAAAATTGGCCGTTGAATAGAATTTTAATGTCCTATTTTGCAAGTGTATATGTACGGATAATTTTATGGATTGGGATTAAAGATACAACGGCAGGATTTAAATGTTATAAAAGAAAAGTTTTAGAAACAATTAATCTGGATGCAATCACATTTAAAGGGTATGCTTTTCAGATTTGCTTAAAATATGCTGCCATTAAGCATGATTTTAAAATTAAAGAGGTGCCCATTACCTTTATTGATAGAGTGTATGGGGAGTCTAAAATGAGTACGGGAATATTTAAAGAAGCATTTTTTGGTGTTTGGAAAATGAGATGGATGAAATTATAATTAGAAAATGAAAAGCATATTAATTAAATCAGGTACAATCGTCAACGAAGGGAAACAAGAAATAGCCGATATTTTAATAAAAAACGGACGTATAGAAAAAATAGCCAAGGAAATACTTCCGAAAGAAGATTGTGAGATGATCAATGCAGAAGGCAAGTGGGTTTTGCCGGGGTTCATCGACGATCAAGTTCATTTTAGAGAGCCCGGATTGACACATAAAGCAAATATTTTTACCGAATCGAGAGCAGCTGTAGCGGGAGGAATAACCTCTTTTATGGAAATGCCGAATACGGTTCCTAATACTTTAACGCAAGAGTTATTACAAGATAAATATGATATAGCATCAAAGTCTTCAATTGCTAATTACTCCTTTTTTATGGGGGCTTCAAATGAAAATGTAGAAGAAGTCTTAAAGACAGATCCAAAAACAGTTTGCGGAGTAAAAATCTTCATGGGGTCATCAACGGGAAATATGTTGGTGGATAATGAACAGACATTAGAAAATTTGTTTTCAAGAGTCCCCATGTTGATTGCTACACATTGTGAAGATGAAGTGACAATTAGAACAAATATTGAAAAAGCAAAACAGCAGTATGGAGAAAATGTACCCATAGAACAACATCCTGTTATTCGAAATGAAGAGGCATGTTACCGTTCTTCTTCAATGGCTGTTCGCTTAGCAAAAAAGCATGGAGCACAATTACATATTCTACATATATCAACAGCGAAAGAATTAGAATTATTTGACAATTCGATTCCCTTGGAACAAAAGAAAATTACGGCTGAAGCTTGTGTACATCATCTTTGGTTTACGGATGAGGATTACAAAGAAAAAGGAACATTGATTAAATGGAATCCTGCGGTAAAGTCAAAAAAAGACAGAGATGCGATTATGCAAGCAGTGATTGATAATCGAATAGATGTATTAGCTACAGATCATGCACCGCATACGATCGAAGAAAAACAAAATACTTATTTTAAAGCACCTTCGGGAGGGCCTTTAGTGCAACACGCACTTTTAGCATTATTGGAAAAAGTAAAAGAAGGCGTCTTAACGATTGAAAAGCTCGTTGAAAAAGCATCTCATTCACCTGCAATTTTATTTAAAATAAAAGACAGAGGGTATTTGAGAGAAGGATATTTTGCAGATATCGTCATTGTAGGAAAAGACAAAGAAAATAAAGTAACAAAAGAAAACATTCTTTATAAATGCGGATGGTCTCCTTTCGAAGGAGTAACCTTTTCCCATGAAATAGAAACGACATTGGTCAATGGAAATGTTGTTTATCATCATGGCAAAATAATTGATGGAACGTCAGGTAAAAGGTTAAGTTTTAATAGATGAAACTATTTTTCTTCATAACGCTTTTATTGATTTGTTATTCTTGTATCAATACGGATGCAGTTAAGCGACCTTCTGCGCCGAAAGACTTAATCCCAAAAGAAAAAATGGAGAATATTATGTATGAATTGGGAAAGTTGGAAACAATGGCGGAAAAACAATACGGAACAGTTGATAAATATTATGATATTCTTTTAAAGTCAGGTGATTCGGTACTTAGTTCTTTTGATGTTACAAGGGAACAATATTTAAATTCAATACGTTATTATAGTGTTTATCAAAAAGAAATGATTGGAATGCAAAATGAACTTTTGGAAAGATTGAACAGGGATTTGGGAGAATTAAGAAAAAATAAATAAATTTATTTTAATAAAATACATTCGAAATATGAAAAGAATAATAAAATCAATGCTATTAGTTTGTTTATTACTCCAAGGAGTAATTTACGCTCAAGAAGAAGAGAAAATAGTTCAAGCTAAAGTTATTGAAACAGAAAATGTTTTAGCAGATAAATTATACAATAATGGTATAAAAGCATTTAAAGAAGGAAAACATTCCGAAGCGATTAAGTTATTTACCGAAGCTATTTCTAAAAAAGATAGTTTTGATTTAGCATATTACAATAGAGGTATTGTACATTATGCACAAAAGAACTATGATCAGGCAATTACGGATTTTAACGAAGCAATAAACCTAAACTCTAAAAATGCCGATGCTTATTACCGAAGAGGACGCGCTAAAGAAATGAAAGGAGATAAAGAAAGAGCATTAGCTGATTACCAAAAAACATTAGAAATAGATGCTACTCATGCACAAGCGAATTATTTTTTAGGGACCTCATTTTTTTTGAATGAAGATTATGAAAAGGCAGTAGGATACTTTACAAAAGCGATTGAAGGGAAAAAAGATTTTGCGAAAGCTTATAATGATAGAGCAGGAGCTAAACGAATGTTAAAAGATTATAAAGGAGCGGTAGCGGATTATCACAAAGCAATCATGTATGATGGGAACAATGCTTTATATTACAATAATCTTGGTTCTGCACAACGAAAGGACGATAATAAAAGAGGTGCTCTTCAATCTTATTCTAAAGCCATTTCATTAAATCCTGAATATGCAATTGCTTACAATAATCGAGGAAGTGTTTATTATGATATGGAGGAATATGAATCTGCAATTAAAGATTTTTCAAAAGCAATAGAAATTAAAAAGAATTATGCTTATGCTTATAACAATCGTGCTGCAGCAAAGTTCAAGTTGAAAAAATATCAAGAAGCGCTAAAAGATACCGATAAAGCGATTGAAATTAATCCGGATTATGGATATGCTTATATGAATAGAGGTAATATTAAAGAGATGCTTCGAGACGAAAAAGGAGCTTGTGAAGATTGGAATAAAGCAATAGAACTTGGAATTAAAAGAGCTAAAATATATACAGGTATTTGTCACTAATTAAAATAAAAGAAATGAAACGCATATATAGTATTATTGTTTTTGTGTTTTTAGGAACAATTGTCTTAGCACAAAATGTAGAATTTGATAAAGCCAATTTTAAAGACAGAAAAGATGCTTTTAAAGAAGCCGTTAAAAACTTAGAAAAAGGAGATGAATACTTTGAAATAGGCCTTCATTTTTTCAAAGAAGCACTTCCTTTTTATGAAAGGGCAAATGAATTTAACCCAAACAATGCAGAATTAAATTATAAATTAGGGAGATGTTATTTGGTTACAAAAGACCAAAGAGCACTTTCACATCTTGAGAAAGCACTGAAATTAAATCCGAATGTCGCTGAAGATCTCCAACTCTATCTGGGCGAAGCGTATCATAAAGAGATGAGGTTTGATGATGCAATAGCTGCATATAGTCAATATCAAAAAGTGGCAATGCAACACTCTGATCCGTATGTTTTGAAAGATTTAAATTTAAAAATTAAACAATGCTATAACGGTAAAAAAATCACAAAAAAACCAATCAGGGTTTTTATTGATAATTTAGGAGATAATATTAATACAAAATATAATGAATACGGAGCTGTTATTAGTGCAGATGAATCGGTTATTGTTTTTACATCAAGAAGACCCGGTTCCGTGGGAGGAAAAATAGACCCTAATTTGAATGAATATTTTGAAGATATTTACATCGCAGAGAAAAATGAGGATGGAACATGGGGAAAAGCAGTAAATATCGGAGAACCTGTAAACACTCCTAATCATGATGCAAATACAGGAATTTCTCCTGACGGACAACGTTTCTTGATATATATAGGAAAAAAAGGAAACGGGGATATTTATGAGTCTGTTTTGGATGGTAAAGTTTGGGGAAAACCTGAATCTTTAGGTAAAAATATCAATACAAAAGATTATCATGAACCTTCTGCTTGTTATTCTCCTGATGAACAAATACTTTACTTTGTGTCTGATAAACCCGGAGGGAAAGGGGGGCATGATATTTATTATTCAAAAAAAGATGAAAAAGGGAATTGGGGAGAAGCCATTAATATTGGAGATGTAATTAACACACCGTATGATGAAGAGGCTGTTTATATGCATCCGGATGGAAAAACTTTATATTTCAGTTCTCAAGGACATGAGTCGATAGGAGGTTTTGATATTTTTAAATCTGTTTATGATGAAAAAACAAAAACATGGTCAAAACCTGAGAACATTGGGTATCCGGTAAATACAACGGATGATGATGTCTTTTTTGTAGTGTCGGCAAGTGGACGTCATGGTTATTATACTTCAACAACAAAAGATGGTAGAGGATTACGTGATTTGTATATGGTTACTTTCTTAGGGAAAGAGAAAAATATGGTGCTTAATAATGAAGACAATCTATTAGCAAGTCAAGCAGGAACAATAGAAGAGGTTGCTGTAGCACCGGAAGTTGAAGTACCTGAAGCAAGACTGACTATATTAAAGGGGATCATCTATGATTTTAAGACCAATGAAAAATTAAAAGCGGAAATAGAAATTGTAGACAATGAAACCAATGAAGTTATAGCTCGCTTTCATTCCAATAGTGCAACAGGAAAATACCTCGTTTCATTACCTGCAGGTAAAAATTATGGAATTGCAGTAAAAAAAGAAGGATACCTTTTCCATTCCGAAAACTTTAATATTCCCGATGATCAAGCGTTTCAAACAGTAGAGAAAAATATCGGATTGAAAAAACTTTCAGTCGGAAATAAAATTGTCCTTAATAATATCTTCTTCGATTTAGACAAGGCTACTTTGCGATCGGAATCAACAGCGGAATTAGAGCGCTTGATTAAGTTAATGAAAGATAATCCGACAATCGTCATTGAAATCGGAGGACATACGGATTCACAAGGATCAAATCAGTATAATCAATCGTTGTCAGAAAGAAGGGCAAAAGCAGTCGTAGATTATTTAATTAAAGGAGGGATAAACTCTTCAAGAATGACTTGGAAAGGTTATGGTGAAACAAAGCCGATTGCAACAAACGCAACGCCGGAAGGAAGACAAAAAAACAGACGAACAGAATTTAAAATCATAAAGATTTAATCTTTCTTTAGAAAGAGTTTAAATTTTTATTGTAAAATGTTCTTTTGCTTGTAAATTGACCCTAGGGGAGATAAGTCCCATCCTAAATAAGTCAATGGTAAGGTGATAGTCTTCGAATGAAATAATTTCACTCCAAGCTTTTAGCATGTCATCACTCCATCTTATATCGTCTAAAAGCAGTATGGTTTCATTATGGATATAGGGTTTTATCTTTTCAAGATAATGTAGAAGAGCTTTTCCGTCATGATGTCCATCGATAAACACAAAGTCGAAAACGGGTAAATTCTGATTTAAAACATGTTCAAAAGTATCATTGATAAATTGAATATTATTTGAACAAAAAGGAGTTATTTTTTCACGGGTATATGCAAACGTTTGAGGACAAGCTTCAATCGTTATAATATTTGCATTAGGATTACCTTTATGTAAATGTAAAGTGCCAACGCCTAAAGAAGTTCCTAATTCTAAAATATTTTGAAAAGAATAATGTTTCGAAAGTTGATAAAGTAAGTACCCGTATTTTCCTTTGGAAGAACTTGTTTTTAAAATCTGTTTGACTTTTCTCAGATTAGACAGACGTTTGGATCCTGCTCCGAAATCCTTTATTTCCAAGGTTGTAGAATCTTTCGATAAACATGAAATATATTGCTTGATTAATCTTAAATCTTCTTCTGAAAAGGGTGTACGAAGGCATTGGTCAACAAATTCAAAGACGTAAGGTGAATGAATACCATGTCTCCCCTTTGCTTTCCATTTATATTTTATATATTCGGAAATTATATTCACAGGCGAAAGTTACAATTTTTGAGAATAAAGATGCAAGACCATATAAAAGAAATCATTGAAATACAACGAAAAGAAATTTTTGAAAGAAAACCTGAGATAAATATAGAACGACCGGCTAAAATCAATGATGGGATAATAAAGTTAGACGAAAGGGGAAGTCGGGAATATATTCACTCTTTCGAAAAAAATGAAATTTCACCAATCTTTTTTATTCCGGCATCGGGTAGTGGTTCAAGGATGTTCTCTTTTCTTTATGATTATTTGGAAACAGGAAATGAGAGTGAAATTTTTCATGTTTTTTGGAAAGAGTTTAAAAGTCTTCCTCTATACAAAGCGTTGGATAAGAAAATTTTAGAGCGAAACAATAAAGAAGAGCTTGTCAAACATATTTTAGAAAAGTATGAACATGTACCCAAAGGGATGATACCGTTTTTCACGAATGGAGACAAAATCATTACAGCTTTTGAAGCACATGTAAAGCAAATCAAATCTTATTTTGGAAATCAAACACGAATTCATTTTACAGTTCAAAAAGAATTTAAAGAAATGATTGCTTCTTCTTTAGAAGAAGAACAATTAGAATATTCTTTTCAAAATCCCGATACGGATGCTTTTTGTTTTGACGAAAATGGAGGGGTGACTATAGAAA
>JALWLM010000139.1 GCA_027084145.1 Crocinitomicaceae bacterium
ATTCGTTCTCTTTTAAAATATTTAATAGTGTATTCTTATCTCCTTGTAAAGCTAACGAACGTAATCTATGCCACAAATCTTCCCTATCAAGAAAATCTGTTTTTGAGAGAAGCCTTTTCAAAGTGGAATCTGTTGCTAATATTCCTAGGGCATAGATAGCATCTATTCTTCTTAGAATTTTTTTACTTTTTTCACTCTCCAAAATAAGCTTTGCCACAGCTTTTTTTAAATTACCATATCTTTCGCAATCATCGAGAGAAAAGTTGATATTTTTCTCCTTTTGTGGCTGTGGAGCTGTTTTTTGCGCGCATCCACTAACTAAAATACCAAATATAAGACTCAGTATCAAAAGTATACTTTTTTTGTTTTTCATTGCTCTTACCCTTATTTTAAATTTTAATTGGTTTTTGCAAGTAATACCCTTGCATTCTGTCAATTCCCAATAATTGACAACTTCGCATAATCTCTTCACTGCTAACAAATATTGAAACAACTTCAATATCTAAACTCTTAAGCCCATATGTTAAAAACCTTACAAATCTTTCCTCTTGAGTTGTTTTATCTTGCGAAGAAAGTTTTTCAATCACTTTTCCATCAACTTTTATTCCATCAGGCATAATTTCAAAAAACACATCGGCACTAAAATTCTTAGTAGTAATATTATCAAAAATAATACCAACATTCAACTCTTTTAATTCATAAACTCTTTGAATGAATATATCAAGCATACTATCGTTAATATCTTCAAGATTAGACATTTCAAAAGATAGCCTACTTGAAAATCCATAATGAAGGATTTCCTGCTTGCTAAAAAAGTAAAATTCATCATTAAGTAGATCTATAGCTTCTATGTTTATAGTGAAGTTATAATTGTTTTGTGAAAAATATTCAAAGGCCTTCATTGAAATTCTTGAAAGAATATCATAATAAAGATCGTATTTTTTAGCAACATCAAGATATGTAACAGCATTTATAAAACCATCCTCCCCATTTTTTATTTTCGAGAGAACCTCAATTTGTACAACCGTATCACTTTCTATTTCAATAACAGGAAAAAGATAAAGAACAATACTATCGCTGCTCAGCGCTTCTTTAATACGTTTTAGAACATTTTTTTCTTGTTTTTCATGATCTTCACTATTGAGTCTAATTCTAACTTCTTCTAGCGCAGACTCACCGGTTATTCCCATTTCGTCCTCAACAGCTAAATACAAAGCTGTCTCGACCATAGATAGACCATATTGCTTTTTTACCTTTCTTCTTCTATCTTTATGCTCAGGAGAAGAGGAAAAAAGCCACATTTCTTCTCTGGGTGTTTTTAAGATACACATTATATTTTGATCTTTAAATCGCATACAAAATTGGTTAAAATCTGGTGCAAAATTACGAAGGTTTCCAATTTGCATTTTTTCAAAATCGTTTAAAACAATATGACCATTAGCTACTGCACGCTCAATAGATTCGCTACCACTCGGAAGTATAATTTTATAACTTGCTCCTTCATACAGTGCTGCAC
>JALWLM010000140.1 GCA_027084145.1 Crocinitomicaceae bacterium
TTTAGGACGACGACTGCTAACAAGGGTGGAAGATGTAATGCGTAAAGATAATTTACCTATTGTAGAGAGTGTAACAAGCATACAAAAACTTATTCAAGTCGTTTCTAAAGCAAGATTGGGATTAGCTGTGGTATTAGATGCTGGAGTTATTGTGGGTATTGTAACAGATGGAGACATAAGACGTGAGATGGAAGAGTCAGAGGCAACTTTTTTTCAATTGAGAGCAAGTGATTTAATGTCTGAAAATCCTAAAAAAATTGAGGCAAAAGAAAAATTGAAAACGGCACAAGAAATGATGACTGCATCGAAAGTAAATTCTTTATTAGTGGTAGAGAAAGAACTTTTAGTGGGCATAGTACAAATTTATGATTTAGGAATATAGATGAAGGTTTTAGTAACAGGTGGTGCAGGATATATTGGTTCACATACAGTGGTTTTACTCATTGAAGCAGGATATGAAGTCCTTGTTTTTGATAACTTTTGTAATTCATCAAGAGAAAGTATTCGACGGGTTGAAAAGATTGTAAATCAAGAAATAACAGTTATTGAAGGGGATATTAGAAACAGAGATGATTTAAGAAATGTTTTTGAAAAGTATGCCATATCAACGGTTATTCATTTTGCAGGACTTAAAGCTGTGGGGGAATCAGTTGAAAAACCTTTAAAGTATTATGATACCAATGTCAATGGGTCAGCTGTACTTTTTGAGGTTATGGCAGAGCATAATTGTAAGTCAATTATTTTTTCTTCATCAGCTACGGTGTATGGTGACCCACATACAACCCCAATCTTAGAAAACTTTCCTCTTTTCGTTACCAATCCTTATGGACGTTCAAAATTAATGGTAGAAGAAATCTTAAGAGATATATATGTCTCCGATAATGAATGGAAGATAGTTTTACTTCGTTATTTTAACCCTGTAGGGGCACATGAATCGGGAACAATAGGAGAAAATCCTAATGGCATACCTAATAATCTTATGCCTTTTATTGCTCAAACAGCAGTAGGTAAACGAGAAATTTTATCTGTATTTGGAGATGATTATGATACTAAAGATGGCACAGGAGTAAGAGATTATATTCATGTTGTAGATTTATCAAGAGGACATGTTCAGGCATTAGAGCGAATTTCAAGCTTTAGAGATCCCATGACTATAAATTTAGGAACAGGAACGGGATATTCTGTACTCGAAATGATTAAAGCATTTGAAAAAGTATCGGAAAAGAAAGTACCTTATAAAATTGTACCGAGACGTGCAGGTGATATTGCTACTTGTTTTGCAGACCCCTCTTATGCTAAGAAGGTTTTAGATTGGGAAGCTACAAAAACAATTGATGAAATGTGTAAAGACAGTTGGCATTGGCAGAGTAAAAATCCAAATGGATATTAACAAAAACTGTTATTTTATGCATAATTTAAATGAATTTTTAGATAGAATTATATTAAAAATAAATTAAGGTGGGAGTTTAAAAATTTAATGAAAATAGCCATAGCTGGAACAGGATATGTA
>JALWLM010000141.1 GCA_027084145.1 Crocinitomicaceae bacterium
GTCTCTAATCTTAATCCCTAATATATTTTCGGCATGTTTTTCGCTCTCAGCCCTACCAAAATCACCATAAAAATCTTTTAACTTACTCGCTTTTTTTATTGTTCTTAACGCTTTTCTTGATTTTTCTTTCTGTTCAAGATAATTTTTATAATACTCCTCAAATTTAACATATTGTTTCAAAACACTTTTTTTTTTAACCATTTGTATTTCCGTAACTTTTATATATGACCTTTAACATACATTACTTATAACCTTTAAACAATCACCGTTTAATAGATGGGATGTTAAAGGTTTTTTACATTAGTTATACATCCGAGATATTGGTTTAATAATCAATATCGTTTTTAATTAACATTAAATTCTTACTTAAAAAAACTCGTATCAAGTTTAAGTTCGCCTTTTTGACCTTTCTTGTTTTTAATAGTGACAATATTGTCCAAATTTTCAACAAAATACTTGTTCTCAATAACATTTAAAATCTTGTCTCTTGACAATTCTCTCCCTGATGGTTCTAACCCTCTCGGTTTTACTTCTATCCCACTTTCAGCATTCTCGATAGCAGTAATAGTCCTTTTATTTAATGGGCTTTCTGTAATCTTTCCTTTGGAGTTAATCACCATGTCTATTGCTTTATTTTCTATATCACTCTCACTCCCTTTCAAACCATAAACCGTAAAAGTCTTGCCAGTGATATATAATTCATCAATCTTACCCCTATACGATATTTGAAAAGATACATCATAGGCTATAATCTGTTCTGCCAAAGGAGATTTCTTTCTCAAAAACTCATGGTAGGGCAATTCCTTACGAAACTGCGACTGAAAATATGCTCTCTCTTTTTTTGCGGTCTTATGCCGTTCTCTCATCCATGCACTTCTATTAAACGCCATTCTTTCTAACACCTTTAATTAAGAATATAGGTTTTTCAGTCCTGCCAAAACTTTTAATAACAAAAATCTCATCACCTATATCAATATTATCAACTTTATTATATCTCAATACATTAAAATTAATTATAGAAAATCTTTCCTGACCTCTAAACTCAAAAAAAACTAAATAGTCATTCTTTTTATATTTAGACTTTTCTTTCTTTAAATACTCATTTATATCATTCATTATTTTTCCATAAATACATAATAAGTCCCACGCCCAGCCCCAACACGCTGAATTAATCCTCTGTCTATCAACTCATTAAACAACTCTTTTATTTTAGTTTCTCCAAGTTCTAAAATTGCAGTAGCTTCTTTTCTAGTGATTTTTCCATTTTTTTGAATATAATCTAAAACTATTCGGTCGTAATCGGTCGTAATCGGTTTTATTCGGTCATAATCGGTCGTTTCCGATACTTTTTCAACACTATCCGATACCTTTAAAGGTCGATAAAACTCCACATCCACAAAATCATTAAGCTCCCTAATAAGAGGCTCTTTTAACCCAACTTCCAAACAAGAACTCTTAATCCGAGCAATACCACTACCCCACTGCTCAATAAGCCCTAACTCTTTAAAA
>JALWLM010000142.1 GCA_027084145.1 Crocinitomicaceae bacterium
CTTATAACCTTATGCCCTATAAGCTCTGCTTGTGGTTTGTAAGATACCCAAGATGGGGATGGAATAATTACATTCGCTTCGTTAAAAATTTCTAGTACAGCGTAAATTAGTATTTTTGAACCAGCGTTAATAACCACGTTATCGGATGTGCAGTCTATATTATCAAGTTTTGAATAAAAATTTGCAACTGCAATTTTTAATTTTTCAATACCATCTACTGGAGCGTAAAAATGTTCATGAGCATTAAATTTTAATGCTTCAATTATTTTAGTGGGTGGGGCAAAAGGCGATTGCCCAAAACCAAGTTTTATTACTTTAATCCCATCTTTTTCCCTTAAGCTTGACATTTCGTGCATGGCAAGAGTTGGAGAATGGGATGTTGATTTAATATTCATACTGGGCATCCTTATAACTTTGAATTTAATCTAAAGTTAACTAGTACAGGCAAAATGATACATCATAAATATTATTTATTGCACTATTATTTTTGTTATAAGGACAGTTTTGGCAAAAGCTAGGTGTTTTATATTTTTTAGCTAGGTGTTTTATATTTTTTGTTTCGCCTATAAGTTGTCATTTGGATACATATATTGAAAGTTGTTCCTTCTCCGACGGTGCTTTTTACATTTATCTCACCGCGCATTAATTCAGCTATATGTTTACTAATGGCAAGCCCGAGTCCTGTTCCTTCATATTCTCTAGCAATAGAACTATCTATTTGAGTAAAGGAATCGAATATATTATTAAGCTTATTTTTATCTATACCTATACCAGTATCAGATATGCTAAAATTTAAAGGTATCATACCCATTGTTTTTTCGCGAGCTTTGTTTACGCTAACATGGAGTTTTACAGAGCCCTCTTTAGTAAATTTAATGGCATTATCCAAACAATTAGCAAGCATTTGTTTTAGTTTGGTTTCATCAGCGACCACAACTTCTGGCACTTCTTCATCTATTTTTATATGGAATTTAAGCCCCTTTTGGGAGGCTTGCTCTATATAGCTTTCTGATAACTTTTTTATAAAATCAGAAAGCTTAAAAGGTGAATTTTGTAATGTAACATTTTTATTTTCAAGTTTACACAGCTGTAATAAATCATTAACAAGGTTATTTAGCAACCCAGTAGCGTTTTGTACTTCGCGTGCATATTCTTTAGTTGTTTTATCTTTGACATTATTGACTAGTAAGTCGGAAAAACCACTAATTATATTTAAAGGGGTTCTAAGTTCGTGCCCCATAACAGATAAAAATGCAAGTTTTTTTCTGTCTGCCTCTTTTGCGCTTTCTTTTTCTTTTGCAAGGATAAGTAGAGATATAAAGTTAGCCATAACTTCAAAATAATGAGCTTCATCGTCAAGCCATTTTCTACTAGGGTCAGCTGTCGCGCAAGTTAGAACGCCAATTACATTTTTTTCATCTTTTACAGGGACTGATATGCAAGCTCTATTTACTATATGTTTATATTTTGGTTTATTAATTTTTTGTTTTCTTTTTTTTTATTTTTTT
>JALWLM010000143.1 GCA_027084145.1 Crocinitomicaceae bacterium
CGCGGGCTGAACACCCACTCGCTGTCTGTTGCATCCGCACCAGACAACAAGCGGGAGGAGCAGACAACCCCACCAAAAAATTGAAATTTTCAGTTGGGATCGCTGCTCACCCGCGCGCCCCGTTATGAATACAATACTAGTTCAGAAGCAAAGGAAAATTTTGGAAGTGATAGAAAGTAAAAATTATGAAATAATACCAACTGGAGAGCCGATAAGTAAAAGTGGAATTCAACAACTTCTTGAAGAAATACGTCCAGTATGGATTGGGAAAAACCTTATAAAAAGAGTTGAAAGATTACTACCCGTTGATCCAAGTAGTGCCTGTCAAAGATTATTTAATGCTGCAACACATGACTTAAAAGAAAAAATCTTGATTATAGGAGTTGATTTAGCCAATGATACAGCAACAAACTATAAGTTACCTCCTATTAAAAGAGAAGAAGACATATTAGAATATAATGTTTCTAAAACAATTGATCTATCGTATAGAATGGGAATTTTGACAAGACCCGAATGGAGAAGAATACATAGATGTTATGAAATAAGACGAGATTTGGAGCACGAAGATGAAGAATACGAAGCAGTACTTGAAGATTGCTTTTATATATTTAAAACAACAATAGATGTAGTTTTATCAAAAGATCCAATAGAATTACTTCAAATTACTGATGCAAAAGAACTAGTTGAATCTGACAAAAATATCTCTATTTCTGAAAATTTTTTAATGGACTACAAAAGTGCTCCAAAAGGAAGACAGCAAGAAATCACTTCTTTGCTTATATCTTTTGCCTCAGATGAAAAAAAGCCAGATATTGTTAGGGAAAACAGTGTTGAGTTAATGAGGCACATACGCTCTATTACAGACAAAACTGTTACTATTGAAATGGCTTCTGTTTTGCAAAACAAATTAGGTAGAACAGGCATTACTTTGGTAATCGCTAAAATTGCTCATGCTTGTGGTGCAATGGGTTACTTTAAAAAATCTAGATTAAAAGATTTTTATAGTGATATAGACAGTAAACTAAAATCTGTTTCAAGCGACTGGAATAAACAAACAAAAATTTGTACAAAACTTGAAGACATTGGTGGTTTAATGTATTGTCCAAAAGAATATTATGAGAGTATCTTGACTACTCTAGTTCAATACTATATTGGCGAAAGAAGTTATGGTCAATATAGCCATTCTCGACCTGTTTTTTATAGTAATGGGGCAGCTCCAATCATATATCGAATAATTGAAAACGAATCTGAAAAAGCCAATGCAATACTAGAGAAGATGAGAACGAAATCACCAATAAAAGATACAATTGCTGATAAATATTTGTTAAGAAGATTTGAAGACTTAATCGATGTAAGTTCAACATGATTCTTGAAATTCATAACAAATCATTGAGACTGTGAACTTAGTCCAAAAACCTCGTAATTTAGGCTAAATTCTCACCTCAATTCTTACAAATATCTCATCTTCTTTGAGATATTTTGCAAAAACAGAAATATCTTTAAA